>URKM01000013.1 GCA_900548365.1 uncultured Collinsella sp.
GCCCGCTCGACTTCTCCTGGGAGCGCCTCGAGGGCGCCGAGAACTCGCTCGCGCGCATCGCGGGCACGGTGCGCAACCTCAAGTGGGCTGCCGACCATGCGGAGGGGGAGCCGAACGCCGAGCTCGCCGACGCGCTGACCGCCGCCATGGAAAAGGCCGCTGCCGACTACGAGGCCTGCATGGACGACGACTTCAACACCGCCGGCGCCGTGGCCGCCTACTTCCAGCTCGTGACCGAGGCCAACAAGTACCTCGAGCAGGCAGCCGGCGCCGTGGACGAGGGTGCTGCGCGCGTCTGCGCCGCCGTCATCACCGGCGCCTTCGTGCAGCTGGGCGTCGAGCTCCCCGTGATCGAGGAGCCGCTGCCGGTCGGCCTGCTCGGCGTCGCTGCGGGTCTCACGGGTTACACCGGCGACGATATCGACGAGGCCGCCGAGAGGATCCTCGAGGCCCGCTCCGCGGCCCGTGCCGCGAAGGACTGGGGGGCCGCCGACGCCATCCGCGACCAGCTTCGCGACATGGGCCTGGCGATCGAGGACACCGCCGCCGGCTCCCGCATCAAGCACGCTTAGCCCTCCCGTCTCAATTTGGGGGCAGCCGCTCAATTGAGGTATCGATACGGCCCTCGCGCCGCATCCGGGTTTTCCGGGTGCGGCGTTTTGCGCCGTATGGGCCCAGGGGAGCGGGTGGCCATGACGGTCTTGGCCCAGGCGGTCGAAGAGGCGATGTCCTTGTGATATTTCACCCTTCAGGGCCGGTCGTTTTGGCAGGGCGGTTTACAAGACGATGCTTTTTACCTGTGCGCGTTTGCGAAAGCGCGTGTCAATGCAAGAATAATGCGAGAAGGAATCGCAGCGAAAGGGGCCGAGATGGCTGACAAGAAGCGCGCGTCGAAGCGTGGCAACAACACGAATAACTCCCGGGCTTCTCGCGAGGGATATGAGGGTAGGTCGCGGCGCGGCATCGAAAGCCGCTCCAGGACCCCGCAGGGTCGCGGTTCCCAGCGCCCCGCTCAGCAGGGCCGCCTCCAGCGTGCGACGGCGCCCGGGCGCCGCGAAGACATGCGCGACGCCCAGGCGGCAGCGGTTTCCCGTCGCGATGTTCGCCCCGCGGTCGCGGGCAACTACATCGAGGGCCGCCGTGCCGCGTTCGAGGCGCTTCGCACCGGCTTTCCGATTCGCCGCGCGTTGATCGCCGAGGGCGTGGAGCGCGAGCCCGCCATCCGCGACCTGCTGCTGGCGCTCGGCGAGGCGAACGTGAACGTGAAGAGCGTGCCACGCGCCAAACTCGACGAGATCTCGAGCCATGGCGCCCACCAGGGCATCGCGCTCGAGGTGGGGAGGTATCCGTATGCGGACCTCGCGGACATCATCGAGCGCGCTGGCGACGGACCCGCATTGGTGCTCGTGCTCGACCATGTGACCGATGCCGGTAATTTCGGCGCCATCGTGCGTTCTGCCGAGGTGGTGGGCGCAGCGGGCGTGGTGATCGCCAACAAGCGCGCCGCCGAGGTGACGGTGGCGACCTATAAGACGTCCGCGGGTGCGGTCATGCACCTGCCCATCGCGCAGGTGCCCAACATCGCCCGCGCGCTCGACGACCTGAAGGCCGCCGGGTTCTGGGTCGGAGGCGCCTCGGAGCATGCCGAGGGCGTCTGCTGGGACGCCCCCTTCGAGGGGCGCGTCGCGCTCGTTATGGGTTCCGAGGGCGAGGGCATCTCGCGGCTCGTACTCGACAAGTGCGACTTCCTCACCAAGCTTCCGCAGCTCGGAAAGACGGAGAGCCTGAACGTGGCTCAGGCCGCCACCTCGCTGTGCTTCGAGTGGCTGCGTCGCAACTATACGCAGATCGCAGCCGGTGAAACCGTCGGAGCGGGGGAGTAGCGCCATGACCAAGAAGAACAGGGCGAAATCCAAGGCCAAGCGATTCGGCGAGTCGTCGGTGCGCGAGACCGTGACCGCCTCCACCTACGGCGTGGGCGCGTATGGTGCGGGCAACGCGTTCGGGGCGCCCACGGGGGTGCCGCCGCGCGGGATGAACGCATCGGGCAGGAAGGAGCTGCTCGTTGTCGACGGCTACAACATCATCCATGCGACCCCCAAGTACGAGAAGCTCATTTTCGATCGCTCGGACGAGCCGTATTCGCATGATGTGTTCGACTCCGCGCGCATGGCGCTCATCGCCGACGTCGCCGCATTCGCCCAGGGCAGCTACGAGGCCGTGATCGTCTTCGACGGCGCGGGGAACGTGAACCCCGATCGTCCGAATCTTCCCGCCGCGGGCATTCGCATCGAGTTCTCGCCCACCGGCGTGCCGGCGGATACCGTGATACAGCAGCTGTGCACCGAGGCGCGCGAGGAGGGCAGGGCCTGCTCCGTCGTCACGAGCGACGGCACGATCCAAGCGACCGTCATGGGCAAGGGCGTGACGCGCATCTCCGCGCGGATGCTCGTCGAGGAGATCGACGGCATCGAGCGCGATTTCGAGCGGATGCGCGAGGAGGAGCCTGCGATGAAGATGACCTTGGGCAGCCGTCTGTCTCCCGAGGCTAGGGAGAAGCTCAGGGCGCTGCGTGGTCGCTAGCCCTGTGGGGTGCGACTCGCCTCGAGGGCGGTGGGGCTTCGCTGAAGCGACAGCGATGCGGATCGGGGAAGCGACCTTGCCGTGCGGCGATTCTTTGAGTATCCTGAATACGCTTTGCGCGAAAGCCCGAAGCGCCAGCGTGGCTCAACGGTAGAGCAACTGATTTGTAATCAGTGGGTTGCGGGTTCGATTCCTGTCGCTGGCTCCATTGTCCATGAAGCCCGGTTTCCGAAACGGAGACCGGGCTTTTGTCATCACGGGGCGGGATCGGGTGCGAGCGCGCGGACGGACTGAGGAATAGTCGAAATCATTCCAAAAGTCGGAATGCAGCAAACAGGTTGATGGGATCTCATGGGGCAAAGAGCGCGGCGTGTTGCGAGGCCAGGTTGCGATCAGAGGGGCGAAGCGCCGCTGACCTGCGGTAACGCTGATTATCAACGGACGCTGCACGAATCGGCGTGTTTTCATCGCAATAGGGAATGCAAAAAGTTATCCTTACACGTCAAAAGAAAAGCAATGCAAATACTTTAACGGACTAAAACCTAACAAGGGTGTTTTCACAAGGGTGGATACGCCCGGGCGCGTGTATTATAGAAATCTGGTTGACACGATACCCCGTCGCACCGTACTATTCTCTTGCTTGAAAACGACACGCCGCAAGGCAAGCCGATTTCAAGACGTTGAACGCAAGGGAGTTTGCCCGAGTGGTTAATGGGGACGGGCTGTAAACCCGTTGGCTACGCCTACATAGGTTCGAATCCTATAGCTCCCACCCGTTCACGTGCCTGTATAGCTCAGTCGGTAGAGCACTTCGTTGGTAACGAAGAGGTCACCAGTTCAAGTCTGGTTGCAGGCTCCATCCGGCGGTGTAGCTCAGTTGGTTAGAGCACACGGTTCATACCCGTGGCGTCACTGGTTCGAATCCAGTCACCGCTACCAGGTAATTCGAGTGGCTCTACCGGGAAACCGGGGGAGCCACTTAGGGTTAAGAAGGCATAGTCCCAAAGGGGGACGACCTTTAAGGAGGAGGGCTTCATGGCCAAGGAAAAGTTTGAGCGCACTAAGCCGCATGTTAACATCGGCACCATCGGTCACGTTGACCACGGCAAGACCACGCTGACGGCTGCCATCACCAAGGTTCTCTCCGAGACCGAGGGCTGCAAGGCTGACTTCACCGCGTTCGAGAACATCGACAAGGCTCCCGAGGAGCGCGAGCGTGGTATTACGATTTCCGTCTCCCACGTCGAGTATGAGACCGCTAACCGCCACTACGCTCATGTTGACTGCCCCGGCCACGCCGACTACGTCAAGAACATGATCTCCGGTGCTGCTCAGATGGACGGCGCTATCCTGGTTATCGCTGCTACCGACGGCCCCATGGCTCAGACCCGCGAGCACATCCTGCTCGCCCGTCAGGTCGGCGTTCCCTACATCGTCATCTTCCTGAACAAGTGCGACATGGTTGACGACGAGGAGCTTATCGACCTCGTTGAGATGGAGACCCGTGAGCTCCTCTCCGAGTACGATTTCCCGGGCGACGACATCCCCGTTATCCGTGGCTCCGCTCTTGGCGCTCTCAACGGCGAGCAGAAGTGGATCGACTCTGTCCGCGAGCTCATGAACGCCGTCGACGAGTACATCCCGACGCCCGAGCGCGACAACGAGAAGCCCTTCCTCATGGCTGTTGAGGACACCATGACCATCTCCGGCCGTGGTACCGTTGCTACCGGTCGTGTCGAGCGCGGCGAGCTTCGCCTCAACGATCCGGTCGAGATCGTCGGCATCAAGGAGACCTCTTCCTCCGTTGCTACCGGCATCGAGATGTTCCGCAAGTCCATGGACTTCTGCGAGGCTGGCGACAACGTCGGCATCCTGCTCCGTGGTGTTAAGCGCGAGGACATCGAGCGCGGCCAGGTTCTCTGCAAGCCCGGTTCGGTTACCCCGCACACCAAGTTCACCGGCGAGATCTATGTTCTCACCAAGGAGGAGGGCGGCCGTCACACCCCGTTCTTCGATGGCTATCGTCCGCAGTTCTACTTCCGTACCACTGACGTGACCGGTTCCGTCAAGCTCCCCGAGGGCACCGAGATGGCTATGCCTGGTGACCACGTCACCATCGAGGGCGACCTCATCCACCCGATCGCCATGGAGGAGGGCCTGCGCTTCGCTATCCGCGAGGGTGGCCACACCGTTGGTTCGGGTATCGTCAGCACCATCATTGAGTAGTTTTTACTCGGTCTGATTGATCTTTTAAACCCGGTACCTCTCGGGGTGCCGGGTTTTTCATCTGTTGATGTTTCGCGAATTGTGTAGCGAATTTGCAGAACGGCCAAATAGATACCGCCGAGCATTGACAGAGCTAGATGCCGGATGCTAGTATTAGCGACCGTGCCCTGTGTTTGGGGCGGTATTTGGAGGTTTCAGACTTTATGCGTACTCTCGTTACACTTGCCTGCACCGAGTGCAAGCGTCGCAACTATACGACCACCAAGAACAAGGCGAACATGCCTGATCGTATGGAGATCAAGAAGTATTGCCCTTGGTGCCGTAAGCACACTGTTCACAAAGAGACCCGCTAGTCTCTTGTATTTACGCCAGTAGTTCAATTGGTAGAGCATCGGTCTCCAAAACCGAGTGTTGAGGGTTCGAGTCCTTCCTGGCGTGCCAGTCTTTTATCCGTAAGCCTCCATTGGGGGCTTACGGTTTCTACTGTTATATAGGGTTTGTGCCGGAGGTTAGTTCCATGGCCAACAAAAAGATTAAGAAGGATCAGTCGGGCAGCGAGCAGAATGCTGCCGCCGCTTCTTCCAAGGTCGAGGCCAAGAAGGCAGTCGCCAAGAAGGACGATGCTCCGGCTAAGAAGTCCTCTAAGTCCACCAAGAAGAACGAGAAGCCCGGCTTCTTCGCTCGCTCTAAGGCGTATCTGCGTTCCGTCAAATCGGAGATGAAGCGCGTCGTCTGGCCGTCCAAGAAGGAGCTCATCAACTACTCCGTGACGGTTTGCGTTTCCCTGATCGTCGTTGGCGTGGTCATCGCGCTGCTCGACGCGGTCATCGGCGAGGGCCTGGTGCTCTTCTCCAGCCTGAGGGGGTAGGACGATGTCCAAGCGCTGGTATGTGGTTCATACCTATTCGGGTTACGAGAACCGCGTCAAATCCGATCTTGAGCATCGCATCGAGACCATGGGTATGCAGGATCGCATCTTCGATATCCAGATTCCCATGGAGCGCGTGACCGAGATCAAAGAAGGCGGAAAGCGCGAAACCAAGGATGAGAAGATCTTCCCCGGTTATGTTCTCGTTCGCATGGAGATGGATGACGATTCCTGGACGTGCGTTCGCAACACGCCCGGCGTCACCGGTTTCCTTGGTGGTAACGGCAAGCCGTCCCCGTTGTCTCGTGAAGAGTACAACAAGATGATGCGCAAGTCCGATAAGGGCAACGGCCCGAAGCGTACTGCAGTCAATCTCGAGGTCGGTACGTCGGTTCGCGTTACTTCCGGTCCCCTGGCCGATTTCGATGGCCAGGTGTCCGAGGTCAACGCGGAGGCGGGCAAGGTCAAGGTTGCCCTGCTTATCTTTGGTCGCGAGACCCCGGTCGAGCTTACGTTCGATCAGATTGAGGTCATCGCCTAAGTTTGTCCGTTCGCGCATGCGTGCTTCTCCTGCGGACCGCTCATCTACAGGAGTGCTTCTAGCGTGTACGCGCTGACGATATAGCAAGTTCATTCGTGTACGGAAAGGAATGACAATGGCTGAGAAGAAGATTGCCACCGTCATTAAGCTTCAGATTCCCGCTGGCCAGGCCAACCCGGCTCCTCCGGTCGGCCCCGCGCTCGGTGCCGCCCAGGTCAACATCATGCAGTTCTGCCAGGCGTTCAACGCTGCCACGCAGGACAAGATGGGCGATATCATCCCCGTTGAGATCACTGTCTACGAGGATCGCACGTTCACCTTCATCTGCAAGACCCCGCCTGCGGCTCACCTGATCAAGAAGGAGCTCAAGCTCAAGGGTGGCTCCGCCGTTCCCCAGCGCGACAAGGTTGGCCAGCTCACCGACGAGCAGCTCACCAAGATCGCCGAGATCAAGATGCCCGACCTCAATGCAAACGATATCGAGGCCGCTAAGAAGATCGTTGCCGGCACCGCTCGCTCCATGGGCGTCACCATCGCCGAGTAGCTTCTCGCATCTCTACCGTTTGGTTTTTGTTAACGCACGCTTGCGTGCACGATGTGGAAGGGCATTGCGCCCGCACGTACCACAGGAGGTAATACAATGGCTCAGCATCATGGTAAGAATTACCGCGCAGCCGCCGCTAAGGTCGATCGCACCCAGCTCTACACGCCGCTTCAGGCTGCAAACCTCGTGAAGGAGCTCGCGACCGCCAAGTTCGACGAGACCGTCGAGGCTCACTTCCGTCTGGGTATCGATACCCGTAAGGCCGATCAGAACATCCGCGGCTCCATCTCCCTGCCTCATGGCACCGGCAAGACCGTGCGCGTCGCCGTCTTCGCCGAGGGCGAGAAGGCTCGCGAGGCCGAAGAGGCCGGCGCCGACGTCATCGGCTCCGATGAGCTCGTCGCTGCCATCCAGGGCGGCGAGATCAACTTCGACGCTGCGATCGCTACTCCGAACATGATGGCCAAGGTTGGCCGCATCGGTAAGATCCTCGGTCCCCGTGGCCTTATGCCCAACCCCAAGCTCGGCACCGTCACCATGGACGTTGCCAAGATGGTCAACGAGCTCAAGGCCGGCCGCGTCGAGTATCGCGCTGACCGCTACGGCATCTGCCACGTGCCCCTGGGCAAGGCTTCCTTCGACGCCGAGAAGCTCGTTGAGAACTATGCTGCTCTCTACACCGAGATCCTGCGCGTCAAGCCCGCTTCCGCCAAGGGCCGCTATGTGAAGTCCATCTCCATTTCTTCCACCATGGGCCCCGGCGTCAAGGTCGACGCTTCCGTTCAGCGTAACTTCCTCGCTGAGTAGCACCTGGCTACTATCGCGCTTTTCATCGCAAGATGATTCAACCCGGTTCACACCTGTGGACCGGGTTTTTTCTTTACCACGAGGTTCTGCGGGGCCATACCGTTCAACTTGAATAAGCAGCCAATTACCTCTATATGACAAACTACATCGACATACATAGTACTCTGTGATAGATTATACCTATCAGTAGGACTGGTGGTCCATATGACACGGGTGTGATTCTGGAGGTGACTTGCATGGCAGCGCGCGATGCCGTTAGCGACCTGATTCGCGGAAACATCGATGCGATCATTCTCTGCACGCTATCTGGCGGCGATTCCTACGGATACGAGATTCTCAAGGATATCGCTCAGACCAGCAGGGGCGAATACGAGATGAAGGAGCCCTCGCTGTATACGAGTCTCAAGCGCTTGGAGACGCAGAACTACGTCGAGAGCTATTGGGGAAACGAGACGCAGGGTGCGAGGCGCAAATACTATCGCATTACCTCTGCAGGCAAAGACGAGCTGGATGAAGCGACGCAGCGGTGGAACAACGTCAAAGTGATTATCGATCGCCTGCTTAAACAGGATGGAGGCGCACAATGAACGAGATTCGCATGTATGTCGAGCACCTGTTCGAGGGCCGCATGCTGACGGCGGAGAACATTGAGCTCAAGGAAGAGATTTACGGCAACTTGGTCGCTCGTTATGAGGATTATGTCGCCGGCGGCATGGATCCCGTCGAGGCTCTTGAGAAGACCAAGGCTAGCATGTCCAGTATCGATGACGTGATCGAAGGCGTGGATGACGCGTGTGAGACCGCCAGTGCAGATAATGGGGATGCGGCTAAAGCGGATACGGCGGAGACCATGGTGCTCCCAAACGCTGCCGTAGCAAAGGGCGCGGCGTCTGCGCAACCGGGTGCGGTGGGCGAGACGGTTGCGATGCCCGTTGCCGGTGCTCCGGTGCCTCCGGCGGGATTTGAGGGCGACGTTGACGAAGATGTCGCGAGCGTTTCCTCGTCCGTAAACACGGCGGCTCCCAAGGGCAAGCGTACTCGCAACATCATCATTGCAGCGGCTGCGGGCTTTGCGTTGTTTGTCGTGGTTGGCGTGGGCCTTATCTATGCGTTGGGGGCAATCGACCGTGTAGAGGATCACGTTGATAGCGCGGCTACCGAGGTCCAAAATGGCGGGCAGTCCACGACGAATGGCGGTACAGCGTCTGGGCAGCAAAGCGGTCAAGCAAATGGCCAGTCCAACAGCGGTCAGGGAAACGGTGCGAGCGCCCGCAACAAAGAGGTTGTGGTGGACGCAGACGGCACCGTGTGGGTTGACGGCGAGTTGGGCGATGATATTGCGGTGGCCGTGGTCAACGCGCAGCCGGGTGACATCAGCCTATATGCCGAGACCGACCCGTCTGATGCTGCGAACGTCGAGAGTCTGATTCGTCTGCTCCCCATGGGCGAGTGGGCGACCGAGATCGATGTGACGCTAGGCGTCGACGTGCTGGGTCTAGCGTATCGCGAAGTACCGGATGGATATGACGGCGACTCCATCGATCTTGCTCTTTCGTATAACACGATGGCACTGTTCTGCTCGATGCCGCTGCTCAACGAGGTGCGCGTGACGGTGACGGAGAGCGATGATCCCGTCGACGAGGAATATTACGTATTCACACGCGATAACGCGCAGCGCTGTTTCGGTGTTCGCTTGTCTTCCGACCTGATGAACGAGGCGGGCTGGCATCAGTTGAAGGAAGATAACCTATATAGCCGCAAGTTTGCCGAGCGTATGGTTGATATGGCCGAGCGCGAATGGAAATAAGTGAATGATGCGCTGAGGCACATTGAGGTGTAAACGAGAGCGCAGAGCGCTAGCTCGTGAGCCGGGTCATGACGCGAACAGCGGTGCGTGATACGAACGACGATGTGGCGCAAGGGGTGTTCGATGCGAACCCCAGTAATAACAGCCAGGGGGCTTCCGTGCTAAACGGAAGCCCCCTTTCTTGTGGGATAAGCAACAAAAGAGAATCACCTGTACATAGACATTATCATTTGTTAACGTATATATATGTAACACCTATGAGATAAGCTGCCGAGCACAAGGCTCATTTCCATTATTTGGGACTGAAGTAACGTAACGGAATCGTTGTATGAAAAACAGACTCTTCAATAAGCTGATCATATTCACTTTGATAGCGTCGATGGGGCTGGGGTCATTTCCCGCATCGGTTGATGCATGGCAGCTGTCGTGCAAACTTGATGCGCTGCGCCAGCTGAGCGTGGCCTCTGCAATAGCGGACGACCATGTGTATCAACGTGAGATTTCCGCAAACGGTGCGGTGGCGGTAGACGACCCCATGGGTGATTCCGCTGCGAACGATCAGACGAACGGCGGCACGGCGGCGTTGGATGCGTCCGAGCGCGCTCAGATGGAAGCCCGCCCCGCGCGCGCCGTAACCACGTTGGGGGAATCGAGGAGCGTGCAGTCGGTGCACGAGACGCATTCCGACACCGCCGATATAGTGCCCGCGGGAACCGATGATGCGGAGGGTGCTGGAGATATCCCTGGCGCTGCGGTTATCCAGGAGGCCGATGGAGCCCATGGGGAAATCGTCGTTGCCGATCGCGCCGTGGTGGACGCACTTGGCGGTCGCGATTTCGCGGGTCAGGTTGTGAAGGAGATTGGCGGCAGGAAGTACATCCTCATCGGTAACGAGCAGCAGCTGCGCGCGATCGGATCCAATGAGAAAGTGCATACAGCGGTGTATCAAGCAGTTCTTCGAGGCGTTCACTGGGAGGTGGACAAGGACGAGAACGGCGACCCCATCATGTTGTACGGCGGCGACGCCGACCTGTTGGCATCGCAAAACGGTACGAAAGACTATGCTCTCGGCAAGATTGATAAGGATCAAGGTACCCTGAGGGGCCGTTGCGGCGTGAACCAGGCGACGGGCGAAATCGATCCGAACATGGATATCGAGGACAGCGGTGCGAGCTACGCCGTCGATGCCAACTACATCATCTTCCGCGATATCGACCTGGCAGGAGTGGCATGGGAACCCCTGATGTTCTCGGGCACCATGCTGGGGGCTACGGCTCGGGAGCCGCAGATCGCGAAGAGCCTGTGGGCGGGCTTCGATATGTCGGGGGAGGGCGTGCCCATCGTATCCGCGGCCCCGCGCCCTGTCATCAGCAATGTCGAGGTTGTTCAGACAGGTGAACTTAGCATCGCTAAGCAGTCGGGCGTGGGTTTCTTCGGCACGATCTCGAGCAACCATCATGATGACGATATCTTTGGCGTATACCCGGATCGCGCGACGGTGCGCAACATCATTCTCAATGGGGTTACTGTTAATAACGGGTTTACCGGCGTCCATGTGGATGAGTCCTTGGTGAGTGCTTTGGTTGGCCTGTTGGGCAATCTTATAGGCGGCTTGCTTGATTTGCTTCTCGGACCCATCTTGGCGTTGCTGGGTGTGCCGAACGTGGGCAAGCTCGTGTCCAATCTGCTTGATATCCGCAAAGCGGCTCCGGACTCTTTGGCAACTGGCTCGTTCGCGGGACGAGCGGTGGGCGATGTCGAAATCGCCGATTGCGAGGTGCGAAGCGCCTCGGTTACGAGCATCAACAACTATACCGGTGGCTTTATTGGCTATGTTCAGGGCGAAACCATCTATGGTGCGATTTCCGGTTTGGTCAATGGCTTGGTCAAGCTGCTTTCGGGCATTTTGAACGTCGTCCCAGGCCTAGGCTTGGGCGATGTGATCACGTTGCTGCTCGACGGCAATATCATCGATGCTAAGGCGTTGGTCCCCATCGATTACATCAATCCCGTGCTCGACGGCTGCGCCGTGCGCGATTTCACGCAGGGCGAGACGATCGGCGCGACCGATAAGGACTATGCCGGAGGCTTCGCGGGTTCCCTGACGGGCGGTATTGTCCAGGGCTGTACGGTTTCAAGCGCCAATCCCTATTCAGTGAGGGGGCGCCTGTACGCTGGCGGCTTTGCCGGCCTTATGCGCAACGACATCATGAAGGGCGCGCTCAAAGAGGTGGGCATCGAGCTGGTGCGCGTGGCCCAGCCCCAGAGCGCGACGTTTGGCTGCGAGCTTTCGGCCGATGTGGCCGTCGAGGCGGCAAGCTACGCCGGTGGCTTCGCGGGCGCGATGGCGAACAGCTACGCGGTCGATACGACGATGGCGGGCGTCATGACGGTGCGCGCCACGGGGCATGAAGAGGAAAAGAACAACGTCCGCTCGATCAAGGCGCTTGCGGGCGGCTTCACCGGAATCGCATCCGTGGGCTGGGCGACGGACCTGGGTGCTGCCGAGGACCGAAACGGCGACTTGCTGGCGGGCGTGAACGGCCTTCTGACCGGATTGCTCACCGGCGATCCCGAAGCCCGTCAGAACCTCCTGTCCCTCGTGGGCGTGGAGGAGTCCCAGATTCTCGGCGCATCGATGACGGGTGCATATACGGTGGAGTCTGCCAACGATTATGCGGGCGGCTTGGTCGGCCGCGGCAATGGCACGGTGATCGCGGCGTCCGATGAGGCGCACTTGAAGGATATTCGCCTGTGGCTCCACAAGACCGTTGCGCACCAGGCCGCCAACAGCCCGGTCATCCTCGAAGGCCTTCGCTCCGTGCGCGCCGAAAAGTCCTGCGCCGGCGGTATCGCAGGCGAGCTGGGCACCGCGTCCGTGGGCGGCATCATCAACAATACGGTCGGCGTGGGCGGGTTCCTGCCGTTCAACGTGAGCTCGACTACGGTGACGGGTGCGTCTGCGGGACTCGTCGTCTCCGCGGGCGAGTCGTGCGCCGCGGGCGGCATCGGCAAGGCGACGGGCGGCAGGATCGGCCGCGCGGACGACGCTTATCCTTCGGCGGCAGAAGCTCCGGCGACGAGCGTCGTTAACATCACGAACGTCGAATCCGTTACGGCTAAGAACAATGCTGCGGGCTTTGCGGGCGCCGTGGGGCCGGGCGAGCTGGCCTCTACGGGCGGGCTCGACCTGCTCGGACTGGGCCTGCTCAAGGCAAACGGCCTGCTGGGTGTGGGCGCCGGCCTCGAGGTCAAGATGGATGGCGTCACGGTGGCAGGCGTGCCGGAGGGCATGGCTGTTGCCGCGACGGGTGCGAACGGGGCGGGGGAGCAGCGTGATTACGCCGCAGCGGGCTTTATCGCTTCCGCCAACAGCGCCGAGGTTACCGACGGTCATGTCGTGAACCTCGCGTCCGTCTCGGCCGATACGCCGCATGGCGTGGCAGGCGGTTTCGTGGGCACGTCGCGTACGGGCGGCCTTGCCGAGGTGTCCGATGCGGATGCCATCGAAGGCATCCTCAAGGACGACAAGGGCCTCATCCAGATCGACAACCTTTTGAACGCCGTGGGCTACCTGGTGCCCAATTACACCAACGTCGATGTCTCGTTTATCAACGGCGGCTTCGTCAAGGCCGATATCGCCGGTGGTTTCGCGGGCGATTTCCAGAGCGGCGAGCTCGAGAACCCCGTCGATTCCCCCTGGGCGGTCTACAACGTCGGAAGCGTGCGCGGCGGCGCGTATGCCGGCGGCTTCGGCGGTAAGGTGACATCCGGCGCCCTCGCCGCGGCCGACGGCGGCGTGAGCATCCTGGGCGGCCTCGGTTCCCTCAATATCGGGCTAACCGGCTTGCTCGGCGTGTTGAACGCCTACGTCCCCACGATCGTGCGCGCCGGCGTGCGCTCCGATGACGCTACGGTCGAGGAGACCTCGGGTGCCGCCGCGCCTGATGCAAATAACCCCGGCTTCGTCGTCGAGGCGCCGCGCATGGATGCCCTCGACTCGCAATCCGGTTCCGCGGGCGGCTTCATCGGCTACGGCTCGGGCGTGCAGGTATCGTACTGCGACGTGACCCAGCTGCGACATACGGGCGTAACCGAGCCGAAGGACCTCGAGGGCACCGACGGCGCGTCATATTTCAACATGAAGAAGAGCTCCTATGCGGTGTGCGCGGCGCGCCATGCGGGCGGCTACATCGGCAAGATGGACATCGGATCCGCGGCTTCGGTGGGCGACGGCTTGAACGTTCTCGGCGAGAACATCAAGCTCACCGATATCGCGGGGGCGCTTTCGGTCGTGGTGTCCACGATTGAGCATTCCGACGTATACGGCGGTACGGGCGGTTTCGCCGTCCTGTCAAGCGAGACGAGCCTGCCGGCGGGCGACCTTGGAGACGGCTCGGCCGATCCGGGCAGCTCGAAGAATCCCGTGGGTAGCGCCGGCGGCTTTGCGGGCGAGGTCAAAGGCGGGCATATCCAGGATTCCAACTCCTATAACTTCTCCTATATCGTGGGCCAGGTGAAGGCGGGCGGCTATGCCGGCGGCATCGCACCGGGCGATGTGGCGAGCGTCCTGGCGGGCAACACGTCGATTCTCCAAGGCTTGATCGGCACCAACGGCACGCTTGCCTCGTTGCTGCAGGATTTCGTGCCCACGGTTCGCAACAGCAAGACCACCTGCGTGCCCTGCGGCGGTGCCGTTCGCGCCCAGGCTCCATCGGATAAGCTGGCGCTGCGCGGTATGGCCGGCGGTTACGTGGGCCAAAACGAGGGCGGGCATATCTGGGGAAGCAACAACGCTCCCTGGAAGAAGGAGAACGACGGGTCGAACCATTACAGAGGCGAAATGCGCGATGCGGCGGCGGAGCGTATCCGCAGCGTATACGGCGCGGAGTTCGCCGGCGGATTCACCGGCTTGCTCGAGCCCGCGGATACGGCAAAGGGCGGCAATTTGAGCCTGCTGTTCGGATTGGTCGAGGTCAACAACCTCCTTGGTGCGCTCGAGGTTGCCTATCCCACGCAGGAGCATACCGAGGTCACGGGTCCGCTGCGCGGCATGGATTTCAACAGCTGGAATGAGTGGGCCAAGCACGTGGGGTCCCAAGGTGGCTACGGGCCCCAGATCGGCGGGGAAGCCGAGCAGACGTTCCCGTCGCAGCAGGAGTTCGACAAGTTCATCGCTTCGTACATTTATGGCACCAACGTCGTAGCGGGGCGTGGTGAGGCGACGTCCGAGGCGAATGCGACCCGCGGCGGAATCGCCGGCGGCTACGTGGGCCTCATGCACGGCGGCGTGGTCACGCATGGCCAGGCGACCGATACCAAGCTCGTTCGCGCGCTGCGCGCGGCGGGTGGATTCGCCGGGTCCATGGAGACCGCGGACACCGCCGCCCTCGGTAGCGTGGACCTGCTCAACCTCATCAATCTCAATCTCGACAACCTGCTTTCTGCGCTCGACGTGCTGGTGCCGGTTGCGAAGAGCTCGAGCGTTACGGGGTATCGCCGGGGCATGACGGTTCGCGCGACGGGAACGGATCCATCGCTGGAGCAGGGTTATGCGGGCGGCTACGTGGGCTATGCGTCGGGCGCCCAGATCTGGGGCGACACCACGTTCCCGGATGCCAACAAGGACGGGGACCGCTGGTCCGCGGGAGCCACGCATGCGGGCTCGGAGGCTACGGGCTGCAACGTGGCGAACCTGCGACGCGTGGCGGGCGGCAACTGCATCGGTGGCTACGCGGGCGTCATCACCGCTGCCGGCGTTGCCGACGTGAATACCAACAACGCGTCGAGCGGCTTGCTGCAGAAGCTGCTCGATAAGATCATCAGCACGCCCCAGAGCGTGGCATCGGTGCTCGATGCCACCGTTTCCACGGTGCGCGGCGCGCACGTCTCGTCCGTTGACCAGGCGACCGACGCGGCGTCGGCGGCATGGGGCTTCACGGTTGACGGTGCCTGCGGCACGACCGCCGACCGCTCGTACGCCCGCGCCGTGGGCGGCTTCGCTGGCTTGGCCAAGGCCGCGGTTATCGGCAGCAAGCGCGGTGGCACGACCGCGCTGGATACCGTGAGCGTCGACGGGCTGCGCGGCGTCGACGGCGGGCAATACGCCGGCGGCTTCGTGGGCCAGGCCGATGTGACGGGCGTGGCCTCGGTGGGCGGTTCCACCGAGGGCGATCACAGCACGGACCTGCTGTTCAAGCTGCTTAAGCTGGGTAACATCTCGGCCATCGAGGCGTTCCGCCCTTATATCTACCATGCGAACGTGGACGGCGTGGCCGATGGCTTCCAGGTGCGCGCGCACGAGGGGTCCGCGCAGGGCATCCTGAACGCCAAGCGATTCACGGGGTCTGCCGGCGGCTTCGCCGGCGCGGTGATGAACGGCTCGGTGAAGGACTGCGCCGTCGTGGATCTTTCGAGCGTCTCGGGCGTGAACTATTGCGGCGGCTTCGTGGGCCATCTGGGCAAGGCGGGCACCGTGGACGTCGACAACGCGGGCGTCAACGACCTGCTGGGCGCCACCGCAGGCGTGCTCGACGTTTGGGGCGCCCATGTGGAGCGCTCGCGCGTCTCCGGCATTCCCGACGGGTACACCGTGACCGCAACGCATCAGGGCGAGGACTACGGTGCCGGTACGGACACATCGCGCGGCCGCGAGGTGGCCGGCGGCTTCGTGGGCTATGCCGACCTGGCGCGCGTGCTCGATTGCGACGCCGGTAACCTGAAGCTTGTGAACAGCGGAGAGATCTCGGGCGGTTTTGCCGGCGAGGCGCGTCGCGCGCATCTCGTCGAGGCCCAGGTGAGCTCAGGTTTGGTCGATCTCGTCCTGCTTATCGTGAACACGCTGCTTCAGCTGCTCTACGTGCCCGGGCTCGAGAAGCTCGGTGTGATCAACATCGGCAAGTGGTTCGGTATCGACAAGATCTTCGACCTGAAGGTCCTGGCCGATGGCGACGCGCTGTTCGTGAACCTCTTCGGCTTGAAGGTCGGCGTCTCGCTGTCCAAGAAGAGTCCCGAAAACCAGCAGGAGACCGATGTCGCCATCATCACTATCGGAGACTCCACCGTGAAGCTTCCCTGCACCAAGGCGGGCGTCACCGATAAGGATTTCGCTCGTTCCAACCTTACGCTGCAGCTCATCAAGGGCAATCGCGCCCGCGTCCAGGACTGCTCGGTCACGGGCGTGCCAACCGGCTACGATGTCTTCGGCGGCAGCGCTTCGCAGGAGGCCGATGGCGTGAAGGACCTGAAGACCGGCTATGCCGGCGGCTTTGCAGGCCTGAACGACGAGGGCGTGCTGTACAACAACGATATGTACTACGCGGACGTGGTGCGCGGTACGGCCAAGAAAGTCGACCCGTTCTCGAATACCCAGCTGGTGAGCGCGTGGAACTTCAACAATATGAAGGATATCGTCGGCCCCGACGACGACCAGCACTTCAATAACTACCGCATCTACCGCAGCCATGTGGACGGACCGACGAACGCCGTGACGAAGGACGGCGTGGGCGGCCAGAGCGTGTTCGCCCAAAGCGCGCTCGACGCCAAGACGGGGCTTGATTGCTACGAGGTCGACTTCTTCGAGTTGGTGAACTGCTATGACCGCGACGTCGCAACCAGCGGGGCCGCGGGCGATGACGACACCAAGTGGGTGGGCGTCAAGGATGCCTTCCGTCTGGGTGCGGCGGGTACCGGTTTCAGGGAGCCGCTGGGTGTATACGAGTCGTCGTCAAAGGCGGTTCTCATGCTTGATGCCGCGCAGACGGGCAACGGAGGCGCGCTCACACCCGAGCCGGGCGAGGGTCAGGACCCCTGTGCCATGACGGTGGACGTGACCATCCAGAAGGTGTGGAACGACCGCGGCGACGCGGAGCGTCTGCGTCCGCAGGCCATTCGCGTGAAGCTCGTTGGCTCCTACACCGAGGGGGACCATAAGGTGGTTCCAAACGAGCTGATCTTGCAGGATGCCAACGGGGTCCAGACGGGCAGGATGCCCAATCCGCAGGACATCGTTTTGAGCGCGAAGGACAGCGCGTCGGAGTGGTCCGATACCTGGCGCCGCGTGGTGGCGGGCCTGCCCGTTGCCTTCCGCGATACGGCGGGCGTTCATCACTACACCTACGATGCAGCCGAGGTCGAGGTTCAGGCTGCGGACGGCTCGTGGCGGAAGCTCTCGGATATCGGCTATACCGTGTCGTACGACGTGGATGGCCCGGAGCGCGTGATCACCATCACCAACACGCATCGGCCGATGCTGCCCGATACCGGTGGGGTGGGAACGTGGCTCATCGTGGCGGCGGGCGCCATGCTGCTCGCATGGGCGGCTTATGAGCGCCTGCGGGCGGCGAAAGGATCGTCCTTTGGGTCTTGTGGTTCTAAATGGCTCTTCGGGAGCCGTGAAGAATAGTTTGTAGACATGCAACCTAATGGGAAGGGAAGCACAATGAAAAATGCAATGAAACGCATGTTTACCGCCTTCGTGGCGGTCGCGGTCGCGCTGACCGCGCTCGTTGCCGTGGCGCCGGCTCAGGCGCTCGCTGCCACGGGCTCCGGAACGCTGACGGTGAGCAGCGCCAATTCCGAATTCAACAATAAGACGGTCACCGCTTGGAAGATGTTCGATGCGGTTCCGAGCGCAAACGGCGCAAACGCCAGCTATACCCTGACCGCCGAGTGGGAGCCGTTCTTCAAGGGCATCGAGGGCATGGACGCCCTTTCGGGCGAGAAGCTTTCCCGCTCCGCCGTCGACCACATCACCAAGATGAAGGGCGACGAGGGTGCTGTGGCGGCCTTCGCTAAGAAGGCGTCCGATTGGGCGAAGCAGCAGAAGCTGGCCGCCACCAAGACCGCGGTTGCCCAGAAGAGCGGCGACAACTACGTCGCGACGTTCGAGGGTCTCGCGTTCGGCTACTACGTCGTTTCTCCGGCGGGTGGCTCGACCGCCAGCCGCGGTACCGATGCGATCCTTGCAAACGTGGTGAAGGCTCAGAACCCCATCGAGCTCAAGAGCGCCTACCCCACGGTCGACAAGAAGGTCGAGGGCTCCAACCACGCCGACGCGCAGATCGGCGACACGCTGAACTTCAAGCTCACCTCCGCTGTTCCGAACATGGCTGAGTACACCGAGTACGCCTTTGCGTTCAAGGATACGCTGTCCAAGGGTCTGACCCTCAACAAGGGCAGCATCGTGGTCAAGATTGACGGTGCCCAGCTGGTGCTCGACACCGACTACACCGTTGAGGTGACCGGCGGCAGCGGCCAGCCCACGAACCTCGTCATCGCCATGAAGAACTTTAAGAATCTGCACCAGAAGGATGCCGGCAAGGCCCTGACGGTCGAGTACTCCGCCAACGTGAACGAGCACGCCGTCGCCGGTATGGACGACGCGGGCAACACGGTCAAGCTCGAGTACAGCAACAACCCGTTCGATCCTTCGGGCAAGGGCGAGACCACCGAGGTCGTCACCCACGGCTACACCTTCAAGTTCGACATCGCGAAGGTCGACGGCGAGACCAAGGGTCCGCTCGCTGGCGTTAAGTTCCAGCTGAAGAAGAAGGGCGGGGACATCGTCAAGCTCGTCGTGGAGAACGCGGGCGATCTCAACAACCCCGCTGTCGTGCGTCCCGCCAAGGCGGATGAGCTCGATACCGCTTCCGATACCGTGACCACGCCCGAGAGCGGTAAGATCGCCTTCAAGGGCCTTGACGCAGGTACCTACGAGCTCGTCGAGACCGAGACCCTGGACGGGTACAACAAGCTGGACAAGCCGTATGAGGTTACAATCGAGGCGAAGTACAACCAGGACGGTACGCTTGAGTCCTGGACTGTTAACAACAACGGCCAGAACATCGTGACCATCGAGAACAACAAGGGCGCCCTGCTCCCCGGTACCGGCGGCATGGGCACCGTGCTGTTCACCCTTGCCGGCGCCGCGCTGATTGGCTACGGCGTGTACCGCAAGCGCGCAGCCCAGAACGTTGCGTAAGAGCGATCGAACGATGAACAAGCCCCGCGACCTCTTCTCGACCCTTGCCATCATCGGCGGCTTGCTGCTGGTGCTGTACCCCACCATTTCCAATTTCTTCATCATGCGCAACGCATCGCGCGTGGTGGAGGGGTACGACGAGGCGGTCGAGGCGCTGAGCGACGAGGAGGCGGCCCGTCTTATGGGCGAGGCGCGCGCCTACAACGCGAAGCTCGCGGGGCTCTCGGGCATCCCGGCTGCCGCGGGCGGCTGGGATGTATCCGATCCGCAGCTTGCCGCCCAGCTGGAAGCTGAGTACGCCTCGCTGCTCAATCTCAACGGCGATGGCGTGATGGGCTACGTCACCATCCCGCGCCTCGATGAGACCATGCCCATGTACCACACCACCGAAGAGAAGGTGCTGCAGGTGGGCACGGGCCATCTCGAAACGACGTCGCTGCCCGTGGGCGGGGCGTCGACGCACGCGGCGATCTCGGGCCATCGCGGCCTGCCCTCGGCGAAGCTCTTCACCGAGCTCGACGAGATGCGGGAGGGGGATGTGTTCTACGTGCGCGTGCTCAAGGAGACGTTCGCCTACCAGGTCGATCAGATCCTTACCGTTTTGCCGCACGAGACCGAGCCGCTTGCCATCGAGGCGGGGGCCGACCAGATGACGCTCGTCACCTGCACGCCCTATGGCATCAACTCGCATCGTTTGCTGGTGCGCGCGCACGCCATCCCGTACGTTCCCTCCATGGACGACGAGGTGGGCGCGATGGGCAGCCCCATCAACCTGTCATGGCCGCACATCGTGTTCGTGCTGGGGTTGGTGGCGCTCGCCGCGTTCTTCGCGAGCCTTCGAAGCCGGGAGCTGCGTGAGCGCGAGGCGCGATTGGAGGTTGAAGCCGGCCGGGCGTATGGCCCGCGTCCTTCGGCGACGCCCGGCGCGGCCGGCGAGCGAACGAGGGAAATGGATGAGGAAGGGGGGCGCCCGTATGAAGGCGGTCACTTTAAAAGGTAGGACGCTTGCATGCGCCATCATGGTGGCGCTGTGCGCGCTTCTTGCTGCACCGGGCATCGCGCCCGCTGCCCCCTTGGGATCCATCTCGTTGGTCTGCATGCACGAGCGCGACGGGATGCCCGCCCCTGTGGCGCGCGACCGGTACGCCGTCGTGGCGGTTGCCGCGGCATCGGTTGAAAACGGCGGTGTCAGGTATGCGACGCTCCCTGCTTTCGAGGAGGTGTCCTGCGATTGGTCCGCCCTGGATGCCGAGGGGCTGCGCGAGCGCTCGAAGGCGGCGCACGAGGTATTTCTGCGCGACGGCATCGAGCCCGTCGCGGCCATCGTGACGGACGATGCCGGCCGGGCCCGTGCGGCGGAGCTGGCGGCGGGCATCTATCTGGTGGTTCGTATCGAGACCGCTCCCCAGAACGAGGACGTGTTGGTCGATCCGGTTTTGGTGGGCGTGCCCGCCACGGTCGACGGGAAGCTCGAATACGATGTCATCGCGTACCCCAAGTTCGAGGACGCGCCGGGTCTGGAGCCCGACAGGCCGGGCGGTTTGATACCCGGGTTCGACCTGCCGACGACGGGCGATATGCAGCTTGTACTGGTTGGCGTGCTGCTATTGCTGGGAACGGCGACCCTGTGGTCGTCGCGCCGCGTAGCGGAAGGCTCGTCTGATTCGAGTGCATCATAGCATGGCGCTCTCGGGGCTCTCGATCGGCGCGGGACGCAATGGGATATTATGGATGGGCGCTCGGGAAACCGGGCGCCCATTGTTATTTTTCGGCGTAGGGTGGCTCGATGCCGCGCGGCGACAAGGCGAAGAGAAGGGGCCATGCAGATGAGGACTGATTGCGACTTGGCGCGCGAACTCGAGCGCATCGACGGGCGCGGATATCCCGCGTACAAAGATGTGCGGGGCGGCTACGACTTCGGCGATTTCCAGCTGCATATCGAGCACGTCCAGGGCGACCCGTTCGCCGCACCGTCGCGCATGCGGGCGCAGGTGCCGGCCGATGTGCTCAAGATCCCCGAGGGGCTGTGGGATGCACGGCATCGACGCACCGCTCTGGAGGACCTCTTGCTGCGCCGCTTCGCGCGGGCGCTCGCTTCGTTCAGCATGCGCGCCGGCGGCTCGGGGAAGAGCGGCGTGCTCGCCACGGCGTCACCCGGGCCCGAGGTGCTATCCCGCTCCGCGTGCGAGGTGCGGGACGGCGAGGTGACCCTGCGCTTCGAAGCCGGCCTGCCGGCGCGCGGACGCACGGTGGACGGCCGCGCGGCCGCGCGCATGCTGCTGGACTTCGTGCCCGCGTGCATCGACCGAACGCTGTTCGCCGATGACGGGCTGCTCGGGCAGGCGTGGGCCGCGGTCGAGCTCGCCGACGACCAGCGCGCCGCGCGCGAGCAGATGGAGAAGTTCGGCTTGGTGGGTTTCGTGGCGAACGGATCGGTGCTGCCGCGCGAGAGCGGCGTGTCGAAGCGGCCGATGGCCGACGCGTTGGCGTTCGAGTCGCCGGAGGAGCAGCGCGTGGTGCTGAACCTGCCGCATCGAGGAGACGTGGCGGGCATGGGCATCAAGCGCGGCGTAACGCTTATCGTGGGCGGCGGCTACCACGGCAAGTCCACGCTGCTGCAGGCGCTGCAGGACGGCGTGTACGACCATGTTGCCGGAGACGGCCGCGAGCTCGTGCTCACCGACCCCTCGGCGGTGAAGCTGCGCGCCGAGGACGGTCGTGCGGTTAACGGCGTGGACATCTCCTTGTTCATCCGCGACCTGCCCGGCGGTCGCGATACCTCCCGTTTCTCAACGGTGGATGCCAGCGGCTCGACCTCCCAGGCGGCATCGACCGTCGAGGCGCTCGAGGCCGGCGCCCGAACCCTGCTGATCGATGAGGATACGAGCGCTACGAACTTTATGGTGCGCGACGCGCTCATGGAGGCCGTGGTGGCGCGCGAGTTCGAGCCCATCACGCCCTTTGCCGAGCGCGTCCGCGACCTGTGGGAGCAGGCGGGCGTGAGCTGCGTGATCGTGGCGGGAAGCTCGGGCGCGTATTTCTCCGTTGCCGATTGCGTTTTGCAGCTCGATCGGTACCGGGTGGTCGATATCACCTCGCATGCGCGCGCGGTGTGCGCGCGTCTGGACGCGCCGGCGACGCCGCGGGCGGCGGCGTTCGAGCTTCCGGCGGCCGGCCACGCGCTCGGGACGGCGTTTGGCAGCGCATCGGGCTCCGGGGCGCGCGGAGCGTGCCGCGGAGCCGCGGGTGAAGGCAGTCGAGGCGGTGCCGGATATGGCCGCGGGCGCGGCGGACGGGCAGCGGGCCCCGATGGCGGATTCGGAGGTTCCGGACCTCGGGGCCGCGGCGTGGCGGGCGAGCGCATCAAGGTGCGCGCAAGCGGATGCGATTCCTTGCAGGTGGGGGACGGGATGGCCGATGTCCGCCTGGTCGAGCAGCTCGTCGATCCCGCCCAGACGCGCGCCATCGCCCAGCTCGTGCGCGTGGGCCTGCAGCATGGCGCGTTGGCGCCCGGAGTCCCGGTCGCCCACGCGGCGCGCGAGCTCGGGGCGCTGTTGGAGCGCGAGGGATTCGCGCCGCTGGCCGAGCATGGCGACGCCCCCTGCGACCTTGCGCGCCCGCGCCTGCAGGAGCTCGCGGCCGTTCTGAACCGCTGGCGGCGCTGCTAGCGCTCCGAGCGGCCGCGCACCGAGGGAATCCCGGGCCGCCGCCCGCCCCTCGCCGCATCGCCCGCATGCGGTGCGCATGTTGTGATGGTTGGGCGTGCGGCGAGGGGTTTGGGTACACTGGATTGCGCTCAACGCATGCAACCGATTGAGAGGGACCATGAGAGAAGACGATCCGGTATTCGACGAAGAGCAGGCGCACCTCGACGAGCTCTACGCCCAGCTGCTCGGTTTTCGAGACGACCTCACTCATCAGCTCGAGCACGATCACAAGCAGGCGGCTGCCGACCTGGTTACCATGAGCGAGGAGATCCGTCCCGACTTCGGCGGCGCGGACGAGACCATGGAGACCTTGGCGGCCATCGAGACGCTCAACGCCGTCATCGACGCCTACAACCAGTTCCATGACTTCAGCGTCGATCGCCTGCGCAAGGTGCTGCTGCTCCTTCGCCAGCCCTATTTCGCCAAGGTTCGCCTGAAGATGCGCCCCGACCGCCCCGCCCGCGACGTCTACATCGGCGCGGCGGGCATCACCGACGAGCGCCACACGCCGCTCGTGGTGGATTGGCGCAATCCCATCGCCGAGACTTATTACAACCAGGAGAACGGCACGACCAGCTATACGGTGAACGGCCGCGTCAAGACGGTGGAGCTCGAGCTGCGTCGTCAGTTCGACATCGAACGCGACCGCCTGCACGCCTATTTCGATACCACGGTGGCCATCGAGGATTCCCTGCTGCTGAACGCCCTGCGCCGCCATCATTCCGAGAAGCTGCAGGCTATCACGGCGACGATCCAGCGCGAGCAAAACGAGGTCGTGCGCCACGAGGACGTGCCGGTCATGCTGGTCAACGGCATCGCTGGCTCCGGCAAGACCTCGGTCATGCTCCAGCGCATCGCCTACCTGCTGTACCACCAGCACGAGACGCTCTCGGCGGACCAGGTGTACCTGTTCAGCCCCAACGAGGTGTTCGAGCGCTATATCGACGGCGTGCTGCCCTCCATGGGCGAGGCCAACCCGCGTCTGTACACCTGGCGCGACTTCGTTGACGAGCAGGGCGCGGGCAACCGCGACGACGGCTCCGCGACCCCGGCGCTCTCGCTCGAGCTGCTCGAAGCGGGTATGCCGGGGCTGTCCATCGAGGACGACGACCTGCGCTCGATCATCGTGGACGACGAGGTGCTGGTGAGCGCCGGGCAGATCTTCGGCGTCGTCGCCAAGTTCATGCAGTACGGCATCGGCCCGCGCTTCGTGGCGCTCGTCACCGACGAGCTCCGCAACCGCCTGGACCGCCGCCTGGCCGCCATGGCGCGCGACGACGTGTGGCAGGAGCGCATGCTGGGGCTCGACGTGGAGGAGCAGATCCGCCTGCTGGGCTGCGCCGCCACGCCTACGGGCGAGGACGATACGGCCGAGCTGACGCGAACCTATGTCGACCAGCTGTTCCTGGCGCCCGCCGAGGCGGCGATCGACCAGCTGAGCTGGCTCAAGCTCGATCGCATCGGCATGCGCATGCTGGGCAAGAAGACGCTTTCCGCCACCGAGCTGCTCTATCTGCGCCTGCTTATCTGCGGCCGCGGTGCCACGACCGCCAAGTTCGTGATGGTGGACGAGGTCCAGGATTATTCGGTATCGCAGCTGAAGGTCCTGGCGAAGTTCTTCTCGGGCGCCCACTTCCTGCTGCTGGGCGACCAGAACCAGGCGATTCGGGAGGGGACGGCGTCGTTCGACGAGACCCAGCGGATCTTCACCGATACCCATGGCTCGGTCGACGTGTGCCGCCTGCTCACGAGCTATCGCTCGAGCCCCGAGGTCACCGCGGTGTTCTCGGCGCTGGTGAACATGGGCGACGACATCAAGCTGGCGAGCGTGCGCCGCGCCGGTCTGGCGCCGCGTCGCGAGTCGTTCGAAAGCGAGGACGGGCTCGCGGCGGCCTTGCGCGCCCTGATCGCCGAGGCGACGTGCGAGCGCGAGGACGGACCCGCCGGGTTGACGGCCATCGTGGCGCACGACGGCAAGGCCGCCTACCATCTGGCAAAGTTGCTGGATAACGAGGTTCCCGTGCTGAAGAAATCCCAGTCGCTGCCTGCGTCGGGCGTGGTGATCGTGACCCTCTCCATGGCGAAGGGCCTGGAGTTCGACCACGTGGTCATCGCGGATGCCGACGCGCGGACGTATCCGGATACGCCGCTCGCGCGCCGCAGGCTCTATACCGCCGTGTCGCGCGCCATGCACCAGGTCACCCTGTTTGCCGTGGGCGAGTTGTCCGAGCTGCTCGCTGTATAAAAGGGTCGACCAAGTCACCCGCGCTGAATAATGTAACCAGTTTGTTGCGACGCCCCCGCTTTTTCGCGGGGGCGCTTCTTTCCGAGGGCGCTCTGGTAAAGTAAAGCGCGTTGGATTACGAAAGGACGCCCATGGAACGCATCATGCATATCGCATCGGAGCTTCTAGGCCTAGCGCTACCTCGTGAGGATGCGCGCTAGGGTCCGTTTCGCACATCGAGAGCACTCGGCACCCGCCCCGCGCATCGCCCTGGTCGAGCAGGGTGGGCGGCGCCTCGGGTGCTTTTTCATGACATCGCGCGCCGCGTGGATATCGCCGCCATCCCCCTGCAAGACAGCTTGTCCCATCCATCGTCTTCTTGTAGGAGGAAGCACCATGAGCCGTAAGATCGCCATCTTCGATACCACCCTGCGCGACGGCGAGCAGTCGCCCGGCGCAAGCATGAACACCGAGGAAAAGCTCATCATCGCCCGCCAGCTCGTGCGCATGAAGGTCGACGTCATCGAGGCGGGGTTCCCCATCTCCAGCCCGGGCGACTTCAAGAGCGTGCAGGAGATCGGCCGCATCGCCGGCGACGCCTGCACCGTCTGCGGCCTCACCCGCGCCGTCGACCGCGATATCGAGGTTGCGGCCGAGGCCCTGCGCACGGCGAAGCGCCCGCGCATCCATACGGGTCTGGGCGTGTCCCCTAGCCATCTGCGTGACAAGCTCCGCCTCACCGAGGACCAGGCCATCGAGCGCGCCGTGCACGCGGTGAAGTACGCCCGCCGCTTCGTGGACGATGTCGAGTTCTACGCGGAGGACGCCGGCCGCTCCGACCAGGAGTTCCTCGTGCGCATCATCCAGGCAGCCGTTAAGGCGGGCGCCACCGTGGTGAACATCCCGGATACCACCGGCTACAACATGCCGTGGGATTTCGGCGCGCGCATCCGCGACCTGCGCGAGCGCGTCGACGGCATCGAGGACGTCACCATCTCCGTCCACACCCATAACGACCTTGGCATGGCTACGGCGCTCGCCCTCGAGAGCGTCCGCAACGGCGCCACGCAGATCGAGTGCACGATCAACGGCCTGGGCGAGCGCGCGGGCAATACCTCGCTCGAAGAGGTCGTCATGGCGATCCGCATGCACGAGGAGGCGCTCGACGCCCATACCGGCATCGTCACCACCGAGCTCACGCGTGCTAGCAAGCTGGTGAGCTCCATCACCGGCATCAACGTCCAGCCCAACAAGGCGATCGTGGGCGCCAACGCGTTCGCCCATAGCTCCGGCATCCATCAAGACGGCGTCCTCAAGGCGCGTGATACCTACGAGATCATCGACCCCGCGGACGTGGGGGCCGGCGGCTCGCAGATCATCCTGTCCGCCCGCTCCGGCCACGCCGCCCTGCGCCATCGCATGGGGGAGCTGGGCTATACCTTCAACGATGAGGAGTTCGAGACCATCTACCAGTCCTTCCTGGAGGTCGCGGACAAGAAGAAAGAGGTGTACGACGAGGATCTGGAGTCCATAGTCCACGAGCGCGAGCGCGTGAGCGCGGCGATCTGGACCCTGGGCGCGGTGCAGGTCTCCTGCGGCTTCCCGCTCACGCCTACGGCCACGCTGACGCTGTTGGACGAAGCGGGCGCCGAGCACAAGGTGTGCGCCTTCGGCACCGGCCCCATCGATGCCGTCTACAAGGCGGTCAACCAGGTGGTCACCGTCGACAACGACCTGTCCGAGTTCGCGATTCAGGCCGTTACGCGCGGCATCGACGCCCTGGGCGAGGTGACCGTGCGCGTGACCGCGGCGGACGGCGAGGTCTACACGGGTCGCGGATCGGACGGCGACATCGTCGTGAGCTCCACCAAGGCCTATCTCAATGCGTTGAACCGCCTCATCTCGCATCAGCGCGAGCGCGCCGGCGCCGCCGCTTCCATCGCGCCGGCGGATTCCGTCTCACCTTGCGAGCCGGCGGATGCGCGCTAGCGTGCAGCAGAAAGGAACGATCATGACCAGACCTATGACCGTAGCCGAGAAGATCCTGGCAGCGCACGCCGGCGTGGACGAGGTCCGCCCCGGCCAGCTGGTCGAATGCGACCTCGACATAGTCCTCGCGAACGACATCACCGCCCCCATCGCCATCGACGTGTTCGGCGAGCTGGGAGCGAAGCGCGTGTTCGACCGCGACCGCGTCTGCCTGGTGCCCGACCACTACGCGCCGAACAAGGATATCAAGAGCGCCGAGCAGACCAAGAAGATGCGCGATTTCGCCCGCGAGCAGGGAATCACCCACTACTGGGAGCAGGGTTGCGCCGGCATCGAGCACGCGCTGCTGCCCGAGACCGGCACCGTGGTACCCGGAGACCTCATCATCGGCGCGGATTCCCATACCTGCACCTACGGCGCATTGGGAGCGTTTTCCACGGGTGTGGGCTCCACGGACGCGGGCGTCGGCTTGGCGACCGGGCGCGCCTGGTTCAAGGTGCCGCCGACCATCCGCTTCGAGATCGATGGCGAGCTGCCGGCGGGTGCGAGCGCCAAGGACATCATCCTGCACATCATCGGCCTCATCGGGGTCGACGGCGCGCTGTACCAGGCCATGGAGTTCGCCGGCTCCACTATCGAGGCGCTCTCCATGGAGGGCCGCATGACGATCTCCAACATGGCGATCGAGGCGGGCGGCAAGGCCGGCATCATCGAGGTGGACGATGTCGCGCGCGCCTGGCTCGACGGTCGCTGCCAGCGCGAGTACGTCGAATACCACGCCGATGCCGATGCCGAGTACGCCCGCGTCATCCGCATCGACGCCGCGGATATCAAGCCCTGCGTCTCCTGGCCGCATCTGCCCAGCAACACCCATCCGGTGGAGGAGAGCCGCCATATCGTCATCGACCAGGCGGTCATCGGCAGCTGCACCAACGGGCGCATCGAGGATATGCGCGCTGCGGCCCAGGTCATGAGCGGTCGTCGCGTGGCGCCGGGTGTGCGCTGTATCGTGATCCCCGCGACCCAGGCCGTGTTCAAGCAGTGCATCGCGGAGGGCCTGACCGATATCTTCATCGATGCGGGCTGCGTGTTCTCCACGCCCACCTGCGGTCCGTGCCTGGGCGGCTACATGGGCATCCTCGCCGCGGGCGAGCGCTGCGTATCCACCACCAACCGCAACTTCGTGGGTCGCATGGGAGACACAACCAGCGAGGTCTACCTGGCAAGCCCTGCCGTCGCCGCGGCATCCGCCGTCGCCGGCCACATCGCTTTGCCCGACGACCTCGCGCCCGCGACCGAGACCGAGTAGAGGGAGACCTGTCATGAAATTCTGCGGAACCGTCTTTCGCTATGGGCGCGATGTCGACACGGACGTGATCATTCCGGCGCGCTACCTCAACAGCTCCGACCCCGTGCATCTCGCCGCGCATGCTATGGAGGACATCGACCCGGCGTTCGCGACGAGTGTGCAGCCGGGTGACATCATCGTGGCGGAGGAGAACTTCGGCTGCGGCTCGTCGCGCGAGCATGCGCCGGTGGCCATCAAGGCCGCGGGCGCGTCCTGCGTGATCGCCAAGAGCTTCGCCCGCATCTTCTACCGCAACGCCATCAACGTCGGGCTTCCCATCCTGGAGTGCCCGGCGGCGGTCGATGCGATCGTCGCGGGGGATACCGTGGCGGTGGACACCGAGAGCGGGTCGATCGAGAACCGACGCACCGGCGAGCGCTTTACGGCGGAGCCCTTCCCGCCGTTTATCGCAGAGATCATCGAGGCGGGCGGCCTGGTGGAGCGCACGCGCGCCAAGTTCGCCGCTGCCGACGCTCGCGCGGCTTTGGGGGAGTAGCCCGTGGCTTCGATTCCCAACCCCTTTGCATCTGGTCCCAGCTCGAGTTCTTGGAGTTGCAACGTGAAGAAGACCTATACCATCTGCTGCCTGCCCGGAGACGGCATTGGCCCGGAGATCATGGCCGAGGGCAAGAAGGTGCTCGCCGCGGTGGGCGCGCGCTTCGGCGTGGATTTCTCCTGCGAAGACGCGCTCATCGGTGGCGCCGCAATCGACGCGTGCGGAGATCCGCTGCCGGCAGCTACCCTTGAGGCGGCCCGCGCCTCGGACGCCGTGCTGCTGGCCGCGGTGGGCGGTCCCAAATGGGATACCACCGAGCCGGGTGCGCCCCGTCCGGAGCAGGGCTTGCTCGGTATCCGCAAGGAGCTGGGCCTGTATACCAACCTGCGCCCGGTTCAGGTGTTCTCCCCGCTTGCCGCGGCGTCGACGCTCCGCCCCGAGGTCGTCGCAGACGTCGACATGATGATCGTGCGCGAGCTCACGGGCGGTCTGTACTTCGGCCGCCGCGAGCGCTTCTACGATGAGGAGGGTGCCGGCGCGAACGGTGCTCCCGGCCAGCGCGCCTACGACACCTTGGAGTATCGCGAGTTCGAGGTCGAGCGCATCGCCCGCCAGGCCTTCGAAGCGGCGCGCAGGCGCCGTGGGCGCGTGGCGAGCGTCGACAAGGCAAACGTGCTCGAGACCAGCCGGATGTGGCGCGAGGTGGTCCACCGCGTGCACGATGCGGAGTATGCCGATATCGAGCTCGAGGACGTGCTGGTCGACAACGCGGCGATGCAGCTGATCAGCCGGCCGGGGGAATTCGACGTGGTGGTGACCGAGAACATGTTCGGCGACATCCTGTCTGATGAGGCGGCTCAGCTCACCGGGTCGCTCGGCATGCTCGCGAGCGCCAGCCTGGGCGATGGCGTCGCGCTGTACGAGCCCAGCCATGGCAGCGCCCCCGATATCGCGGGCCGCGGCATCGCCAACCCGCTCGCGCAGATCCTTTCCGTCGAGATGATGCTGCGCTACAGCTTCGATAGGGGGGACGCGGCCGATGCGGTGCACGCGGCGGTCGTCGCCGTGCTGGACGAGGGGTTCCGCACGGGCGATATCGCGGATGGCGAGACCCCGCGTGATAAGGTCTTGGGCACGGAGGCCATGGGCACGGCGGTGGCTTCGCGCATCTAGGGCGGGGCGCAGGCGTTCCGGATGGGCGGTGGCTTCGCGCTCGATGCGCGGAGCGCGTCTCCCGTGCGCTCGGCCTTCCGCAGGATGCGGCGCCGCTGATGGTCATCGCGCTCGGCGTGCCGGGGGAGACCGTGGTGATGGAGCCGCTGGCTCCCGGCGCCGAGAGCACGGACTACTGGCGCGACGACGCGGGCGTCCACCACATCCCCAAGCGCGCGCTGGAGGACGTCTTGCTGTAGGCGCGGCGCCGGCGAGCTGTCGCGGCGGGGCCTAGATCTCGCGCGCGATGGCGCGGACCACGGCGTCGGCGGCCAGGCTCGTCTTGCTCGCATCCTCCAATACGAAGATGATCTTGCCCTTGATGCCGAACTCGGTGATCTCCGAGAACAGCACGCGCGGCCCGTCGACCACGGGGCATATCGAGCTGGCCGCGGCGAGCGCGAGGCTGCCGAGCCTGGTGGCGATCTGGTCGGTATCGCAGGTCGTCGCCGCGCCGTCGTCGCCTGCTGCGTGCGGGACTGCGAACGGCACCACCACGCGGCTCGCGGGCAGCAGGTGCACGAGCGCCGTCTTCGAGATGATCGAATTGGGGATGATGACGGTCTGGCCCAGTACGTCTCGTATGGTGGTGTGGCGCCAGCTCACGTCCTGCACCACGCCGGATTCGGCCCCCACCTCGATGTTGTCGCCGGGCTTCACGATGCCCATGAACGTGACCTGAAGGCCGCCGATGAGGTTGGAGAGGGTGTCTTGGAAGCCCAGGGAGATGGCGATACCTCCGACTCCGAGCGTGGCGACGATGGCGTTGGCGTTGATGCCGAAGATGCCGTCCAGGATGATGCTCGCTCCGACCACCCAGATGGTGGTGCGCGCGATGTTGATGATGATCGAGGAGCTGGGCAGCGGGTTGCTGTCCTGGTTGAGGACGTGGCGCAGCGCGCGGGCGGCGACGCGCGCGACGAGGCTGGTCGCGAGGACGAGCAGGACGGTCCAGAAGCCCTTCTGGACCCAGTCGAGCTGGATGATATGCGCGAGCTGGGCGATGATGTCGTTCATAGCGCTCCTTCGATACGGGTATCGCACATGATACCCATCCGGGACGACCGCGCGCCCCGGCCGGCGACCGTTTTGCGGTCCGATCCGAACAAGGTTAACAACCTGTGTCATCATCACGGTTTCACCACATCTTGCAGCGGCTCTCGGTAACATCTGGTGCCACTGGACGCGCGGCGGCGGGTTGCCGCGCGCGGTCGGGGCGCGTGCGCCGTGCACGCGCTGATCTCGTGTAATGAATCGGGCTGCAGCGCCGGGAGCGCGCCGCGCCATCGGGCCGCACAGGAAGGGATGGTCGCCATGAAGCGAATCGAACTCGTACAGAAGGGTGCCGCCTTTGCGGCTACGGCGCTCACCGCGCTCGCGCTTACCGCGTGCGGCGCCTCCGGTGGTGCCGGATCCGCCTCTCCTGAACAAGACGGGTCGTACAAGATCGGCGTGCTCCAGCTCACCGAGCACGGCGCGCTCGACCAGACGAACGAGGGCTTCATCGACGCGCTGGACGACGCCGGCATCTCCTATACCGTTGACCAGCAGAGCGCCCAGAACGACCAGTCCACCTGCCAGACCATCGCGAGCAAGTTCGTGAACGATGGCGACGACCTCATCTTCGCCATCGCCACCCCCGCCGCGCAGGCGGTCGCGGGCGCCACGACCGAGATTCCCATCGTGGGCTCCGCGATCACGGATTACGCCGAAAGCGGCCTGGTGGCGTCCAACGAGGCGCCTGGTGGCAACGTCACCGGGAGCTCGGACCTCACACCCGTCGAGGACCAGATCGATCTGCTTCGCCAGCTGCTGCCCGATGCGAAGACCGTGGGCATCCTGTACTGCTCGGCTGAATCCAACTCCGGGGTCCAGGTCTCCCTGGCCGAGAAGGCGCTCGACGCCGCCGGTATCGCGCACGAGCGCTATTCCGTCTCGTCTTCCAACGAGATCCAGCAGATGGTCGAGTCCATGGTGGGCAAGGTCGATGCGATCTATGCTCCCACCGACAACACCATCGCCGCAGGCATGGCCACCGTCTCCATGGTCGCCAACGAGAACGCCCTCCCCGTGATCGTGGGCTGCGACACGATGGTGCAGGACGGAGGCCTGGCTTCGTATAGCATCAACTATCGCGATCTTGGCTACAAGGCGGGCGAGATGGCTGTTAAGATTCTTGCCGAGGGCGCCGATCCGGCCGACATGCCGATCGAGTACCTCTCGAGTGCCGAATGCCAGCTTATCGTGAACCAGGCAACCGCCGATGCGCTGGGTATCGACATCTCCGGCTTGGAGGGTGCTCAGATCGTCTAGGCTTCACCGGGTGTTTGGAATCGCGGTGCGGCCGATGGGTCTGAACGGCCTTCGCCAACCTTGTTCCTGCATGATGCTTTCGCGCTCGCGCGCATACGTTAGGAGACCAGCTATGGATCGAATCGTCGTCTCTCGCCGCCGTCTCGCCACGGGCTTCGCCAGCGTCGCCCTCGCCGTCGCGGGCGGCCTCGGCCTTGCCGGCTGCGGCAGCGGCTCCGCTTCCCAGGGCAGCGCGGAGAAGAAGGAGGGTGCCGGATACAAGGTCGGCATCCTGCAGCTCACCGAGCACCCCGCGCTCGACGCGGCCAACAAGGGCTTCGTCGCCGCGCTCGAGGATGACGGCATCGCCGTCTCGATCGACCAGCGGAATGCGCAGAACGACCAGTCAACTTGCCAGACCATCGCGAGCAAGTTCGTGAATGACGGCTGCGACCTGGTGCTGGCGATCGGCACGCCCGCCGCGCAGGCTATGGCGGGCGCCACCGCGGATATCCCGATCCTCGGCACCGCCATCACCGATTTCGCCGCGTCGGGCCTGGTCGAGGATAACGACGCTCCCGGCGGCAACGTAACCGGAACCTCCGATATGAACCCCGTCGCGGAGCAGATCGACCTGCTCCAGCGCCTCCTTCCCGAGGTGAAGAAGGTAGGCCTGCTCTACTGCACCGCCGAGCCCAACTCCAAGATCCAGATCGACCTGGCTTCCGCCGAGCTCCAGAAGCTCGGTATCGAGGGCGTCCAGTACACCGCCTCGAGCTCCAACGAGGTCCAGCAGGTCGTCGAATCCATGGTGGGCAAGGTGGACGCGATCTACACGCCCACGGACAACACCATCGCCTCCGCCATGACCACGATCGCCATGATCGCCAACGAGGCGAAGATCCCCACGGTGTGCGGCGAGGTCGCGCACGTGGAGGCCGGCGGTCTCGCGAGCATCTCCATCAACTACGAGGAGCTGGGCTATCGCGCAGGCCAGATGGCCGTGCAGATCCTTTCGGAAGGGGCGGATCCCGCCGAGATGCCGGTTCAGCAGATGGGCGCGAGCGAGTGCGACCTGGTGTACAACAAGAAGACCGCCGACGCGCTCGGCGTTGACGTGACCCTGCTGGTGGACGAGGGCGGCACGGACGTGAGCGCGTAGGGCAGGAGCTCCCTTGCTCGCCGCCCACCCGCGCCGATGCGGCGCCGGCGACTCAGGCGGCCCGTTCATATTTCGGAAACATTACGCACCCGCCCGCGACCGTGTTCGCGGGCGGGTACATGGTAGACTGACCAGCATATAGATAGCGTCGTTGCGCTCTGAGACCCCGGCGAGTGCACCCGCCGGGGTTCTTTTGGCTCGCAAGACCGGAAGGCAAGGAGGGATGACATGGGCGGTGCTCTGCTCGGAGCCGTTTCCCAGGGCATTCTCTGGGGCATCATGGTCCTCGGTGTATTTATCACCTACAAGTTGCTGGACATCGCCGACCTGACGGTCGATGGCAGCTTCGCGCTGGGCGGCAGCGTGTGCGCGGTCGCCGTGGTCGCGGGGGTCGACCCCCTGGTGGCGATCGTCGCCGCGATGATCGCCGGCATGGTCGCCGGGGCCGTGACCGGCTTCCTGCACACCGTGTTCGAGATTCCCGCGATCCTCGCCGGCATCTTGACCCAGATCGCCCTGTGGTCCATCAACCTGAGGATCATGGGCAAGTCGAATACGCCGCTGCTGCAAAACGACACCGTCTTCTCCCGTATGACCGAGATGACCGGCCTGTCCGCAAACGTCGCCTCCATCATCGTCGGCGTCATCGTCGCGGTCGTCATCATCGGCGCGCTCTACTGGTTCTTCGGCACCGAGATCGGCAGCGCCTTGCGCGCGACCGGCAACAACGAGGACATGATCCGCGCCCTCGGCGTCTCGACCGCGAAGACCAAGATGATCGCGCTCATGCTGTCCAACGCCCTCGTGGGCCTCTCGGGCGGACTCATCTGCCAGAGCCAGAAGTACGCCGATATCGGCATGGGCACCGGCGCCATCGTGATCGGCCTCGCTGCGATCGTGATCGGCGAGGTCCTCGGCCGCCTGACCCCCGGCAAGCTCGTCGGCTTCAAGAGCCGCCTGGTATCCGCCGTCGTCGGTTCGGTGGTGTACTTCCTCATCCGCGCGATCGTGCTGCAGCTCGGCATGGATGCCAACGACATGAAGCTGCTGTCCGCCGTCATCGTCGCCCTCGCGCTGTGCGTCCCGGTCGTATGGGAGAAGTTCAAGCTGCGCTCCAGCTACACGAAGGGCGGTGAGGCAGATGCTTAAGCTGTCCCATGTGAAGAAGACCTTCAACCGCGGCACCGTGACCGAGAAGCGCGCTTTGACCGGCGTCGACCTCACCCTCGCCGACGGCGATTTCGTGACGGTCATCGGCGGTAACGGCGCGGGTAAATCCACGCTGCTGAATATGATCGCCGGCGTCTATCCGCTGGATTCCGGAACGATCGAGCTCGACGGCGTCGATATCTCGCGCCTCTCGGAGCCCAAGCGCGCCCGGTATCTGGGCCGCGTGTTCCAAGATCCCATGCGCGGTACCGCCGCGGACATGCAGATCGATGAGAACCTCGCGCTCGCGCGCCGTCGCGGCAAGCATCGCGGGCTGGCGTGGGGCATCACCAAGCAGGAAAAGGATGAGTATCCCGAGCTGCTCGCCACGCTGGGCCTCGGCCTCGAGAAGCGCATGACCGCCAAGGTCGGCCTGCTCTCCGGCGGCCAGCGCCAGGCGCTCACCCTGCTCATGGCGACGCTGACCGATCCGAAGCTGCTGCTGCTCGACGAGCATACGGCGGCCTTGGACCCCAAGACCGCGTCGAAGGTCCTCGACCTGACCGAGAAGATCGTCGCTGAGCGCGGGCTCACCACCCTCATGGTCACGCACAACATGAACGACGCCATCCGCTTGGGCAACCGCCTCATCATGATGAGCGACGGCAACGTGATCTACGACGTGTCGGGCGAGGAGAAGAAGAACCTCACCGTGCCCGACCTGCTCCGCAAGTTCGAGGAGGTCAGCGGCGGCGAGCTCGCCAACGACCGGATGCTGTTGAGCTAGGGGCGGGCGGCTGCTCGCGCGCAGCGGACCCCATGCGAGCGGGATGGAGCGAAAATGGGAATAACAACAGGAAGCTCCATCGATTGTGCTGCGAGAGGGGACAGTTATGAAGCTCCGTATCTCATCAAAGCTCGCAAGCGTCTACAGCGAGGTCAACGTGGAGGACCGGCTCGGCTCGAAGCGGTTCACGACGACGACGGACCCCTTGTCGTCCCCGCGGGCTACCACGCTGCTCGATGCGACGGGTGCCGAGGTGGCGCGGTATGCCGCATCGCGTTCGGACATGAAGGAGCGCAGGCACCGCGTCGTGCTGGCAGACGGCACGGTGTTCGACGTGACGCGCAGGTTCCGTGTGGCGTCGAGCACCAGCGAGAGCGTCATCACGGCGGCGGGCACGGGTTGGACCGTGCTGACGCAGCGCGGATGGTCGAGCAGGTTCGAGATCCGCTCGGATGACGGCAAGACGCTCGCCCGTGCCAAGCAGATCCAGGCGCTGCGCGGCGATGCGTACGATGTGGACATCCTCGACGAATCGCATCTGATCGAGATGCTGCTGCTCGCGCTTATAGCGCGCACGATCATACGCGAGGATTCGCCGAGCCCCGTCTAGGCGATTTCCCGCTCTATGGCGGGGTCCGCGCCCCTGCGGAGCGCCTGCGATTCGAGCGAATCGCAGGCGCTTGCGGTGCGCTTGTGCTATCTGGTGCGCAGCGGCCTGTTGCCGTGGCGGAAGACCAGGTAGCTGTAGACGTAGGTGGCGATGCTCGATCCGACTACGGCGACGAGCAGGATGACGGTGGACGCGTCGCCGATCTGCTGCGAGAACAGGCCCGAGGCCGCGGTAGCGATGCCCGCGATGATCATGGCGATGCCTCCGAAGCGATGGGTGAGGCGCCAGTTCCGGTCGTTGTCCAACGCCCAGGGCGTCTTGCATCCGAAGGTGTAGTTGCGCTTGACCTTGGGCAGGTAGTTGCCGAGCAGGATGAGCCCGATGCCCGCGATGACGCCGACGAAGATGCCGATGGGGCTGCCGTTTTGCGGAACGACGCCGAAGACCGTCAGCTCGGTGGTCCAGGTGATGCAGATCATGAAGAGCGTGAACAGCGTGACGAAGCCGGTGTAGAAGCCGCCCATGCGCTCGTAGGCCCTGCCGCGTGGATCGATCTTGGGCACGACGTAGAGCATGAGGAGAAGGCCCAGCGGCATCAGGTCGAGACCGAGTACGGAGATGCGGCTGCTCCAGCCGTTGACGTTGCCCGTTGCATCCCAGTGGACGGGAACCATCTCGGGGAGCTGGGGGAAGAGCGCGAGGTGGCCGAGGAAGCTCGCGAGGCACAGGGCGCCCAGCGCGATCCAGACACCCCGCTTGATGGGCGATGAGGCGCGCTCTTCGCGCGATGGGCTGCGACCCGCTTCCTGCGCGCCCGCTGCATCGCTCGCGGTGGTTTTCAGGGTGGGGGATGCGTCGCGGTCGTCGCGAACGCCGCGGTCGTTATTGATCATGTGGGTCACTCCTGTCGGTAAACGTGTAGAACCAGCTCATAAGATCTTGCAGCACCGAGGTGTTGAGGCTGTAGACGATCGATTGGCCGTCGCGCTCGGCGTCGACGAGCCCGGCGGCTTTGAGTGTGTTGAGATGGTGGCTGATCGACGGTTTGGTCATGTCGAAATGCTCGGCGAGTTCTCCGGCGCTCAGATCGCCGCTTCGAAGCAGCTCGAGGATTCGCCGTCGCGTCGGGTCTGCGAGCGCCTTGAATGCTTCTCCTCCCAAGGGTCCTCCTGTTGACGTGGTGGGTCTTGCTGCACGGGCGCATGGCAATGCGCGCGCGACGTGCGATGCCGGGCTTCCGGCTCCGGATGCCCCGATAACCGCCGGGCAACGGTTCCGCCCCCGCACAGGCCGGCATCCCGCGGGTGGACGGGCGGGTTTCTGGTCTACGCATCGGGGTGGTCCGGCGCCGTGGCGCGCATCGCAGTTAGAGAATTAGACAACAATCTAAATAACAAGTCAAGGACTTACGGCCGGCGAGGCGATGGCGGGCGATGGCCTATCGATGCATGCGATGGATTCGCGGACCGAAGGGAGGCCGAACCGCCTCGCGCGCGCCGGGGCGGCGTGCAGCTGCTACACTAAGAGATTGGAATATACACGTCCTTACCGCGAAGGAAAGGGTTTGGTATGGATCGCACCAAGATTGCCCAGCTCTACGCAGATGCCGAGGCCCTCGGTGGCAGCGCTGTCACCGTTGCCGGATGGGTCAAGTCCGTCCGCGACATGAAGAACTTCGGCTTCGTCACCCTGAACGACGGCAGTTGCTTCAAGGATCTGCAGGTCGTCATGAACCGCGAGGCCCTCGATAACTACGACGAGATCGCCCATCAGAACGTCTCGGCCGCGCTCGTCTGCACCGGCGAGCTCAAGCTCACCCCGGATGCGCCGCAGCCCTTCGAGCTCGCTGCGACCCAGATCGTGGTCGAGGGCGCCTCCGCTCCGGACTACCCGCTGCAGAAGAAGCGCGCCACCGTGGAGTTCCTGCGCACGCAGCAGCACCTGCGCCCGCGCACCAACCTGTTCCGCGCCGTCTTCCGCGTGCGCTCCGTGGCCGCCGCCGCCATCCACCGTTTCTTCCAGGACCGTGGCTTCGTCTACGTGAACACCCCCATCATCACCGCGAGCGACTGCGAGGGCGCCGGCGAGATGTTCCACGTCACCACCATGGACCCGGCCAACCCGCCGCTGGACGAGCACGGTAACGTGGACTTCAGCCAGGACTTCTTCGGCACGGCTGCCTCGCTGACCGTGTCCGGCCAGCTCAACGCCGAGAACTTCGCCATGGCCTTCGGCGACGTCTACACGTTCGGCCCCACCTTCCGCGCTGAGAACTCCAACACCACGCGCCACGCCGCCGAGTTCTGGATGATCGAGCCCGAGATCGCCTTCGCCGACCTCGCCGACGACATGGACCTCGCCGAGGACATGCTCAAATTCGTCATCCGCGACGTCATGGAGCGCTGCCCCGACGAGCTCGCCATGCTCAACAAGTTCGTGGACAAGGGGCTCATCGAGCGCCTCACGCATGTGGCGAACTCCGACTTCGCGCGCGTCACCTACACCGACGCCGTGAAGATCCTCGAGGACGCCGTTGCCGCCGGCCACCAGTTCGACTATCCCGTGAGCTGGGGCATCGACCTTCAGACCGAGCACGAGCGCTTCCTCACCGAGGAGCACTTCAAGTGCCCTACGTTCGTGACCGACTACCCCGCCGAGATCAAGGCCTTCTACATGCGCCTGAACGATGACGGCAAGACCGTCGCCGCCGCCGACTGCCTGGTCCCCGGCATCGGCGAGATCATCGGCGGCTCCCAGCGCGAGGAGCGCCTCGACGTGCTCGAGCGCCGCATCGCCGAGCTGGGCATGGATCCCGAGCAGTACAAGTACTACCTCGATCTGCGCCGCTATGGCACCTGCAAGCACGCGGGCTTCGGCCTGGGCTTCGAGCGCCTGGTCATGTACCTCACGGGCGTCGGCAACATCCGCGACGTCCTGCCGCACCCCCGCACCGTGGGCAGCTGTGACTTCTAAACCTCAAAAAGGGGACAGGCACTTTTCTGAGACGCGCGCTTTTCTGCGGCGCTGGGTCAAACGGGGCCAGGCGCTCCATCGAGGCGCGACCCCGAAACGGGCGACCGCTCTTCCGAGGCGCTGAATCGAGCGCGCGCGAGGACGATGCTAAACGGACGCAACCGCGGGACGGCTGCGTCCGTTCTTCTAGGGGGACGGGGAAGCGAGGAGGCGTGTAATGAACTCGATGATGATGGACGGCCTGCCGGTCGAGCTGCCGTCGTGCGACGCTATGCCCGACGGGCGGCGCGACTTCGGAAGCATCGCGTTCGACAAGCTTCCGAACACACGGGACCTGGGCGGGTTGACGACGGTCGATGGCAGGACGGTGCGTCGCGGCGCGCTGCTGCGATCGGGCATGCTCGCGTACGCGTCCGATGCCGATCTGGAGCGGCTGCGTACCGAATATCATCTGTCCCTCATCGTCGACCTGCGCAATCTGGATGAACTGGCGGAATCACCCGACCCGCTGGCGCTGCTTCCCGAGGCCCGCTTCGTCCATGCGAACATCTTCGAGGATGCGCGCGTCGGGATCACGCAGGAGCGCGCGGCCCGAATCGAGGCGGCGCGGCGGCTCGTAGAGGAGAGCGGCGACCCCGTCGACTTCATGGTCGCTCTGTATCCAGCGATGCTGCTGGATGCGCCCGGAATCGCCGGGTATCGGCAGTTTTTCGAGGCCCTGCTCGCGTGCGAGGACGGCGCCGCCTTGTGGCACTGCCAGATCGGCCGCGACCGCTGCGGTATGGCCTCGCTGCTCGTTGAGACCGCCCTGGGAGTTCCCTGGGAGCAGATCGTGGCGGATTATCTGGCGACGAACGTGTACGCCCCGGCGCGTTTCACGCGCGAGGGCCCGGCGAGCGTGCGTTCCTTGCGGGCGGTGACGGCTGCGGTGGAGCGGGAGTACGGCGGCTATGGAGCGTATATAGAAAAGGCGCTCGGCATCGAACCGAGCGCCTTGCATGGGCTGCGGTCGCGGCTGCTCGAGTAGGGTCGGGCCGCCGCTCGAATAGAGAGGGCCGGGCGTCGGGGTCCCGCAGGGGGGTGTCTCTATGGTTTTGTCAACCATAGCCGCCCTCGTTTTTCAGCATGGTCC
>URKM01000014.1 GCA_900548365.1 uncultured Collinsella sp.
GGCGCTTCGACCGCCCCGGTGGCAGGCGCTGCCGCGTCCGGCGCCCGCGCCGCGCATCTCAGCGTGTCCGACCTCAACATCCCCTCGCCGACGGATACGTTTGCGAGCATGGCGGCGGCGAGCCTGTGGGGACCCGCGGCAGATGACGCCGCAGTCACCGCGACGACGAACGACGGTAACCTAGCCGCTCCCACCGGCAAGCTCGTGAATGGATCGGCAAACATGTCTTCACCAACCCCTGCAGAGACCGCAGAGTTCCTTGCCATGGCGAACGCGCGCGGGCGCCGCACGGCCCCCGCACCGGGCGCCGGCGTACCACCGACGCCGCCTGAGGACCCGTCGAACGTGGCGAGCCCCCAGCCGATCTATCCTCCGCAGGCCGTGAGGACCATCTCGATGCCGGCGGATTCGCACCGCAAGCGCGGCGCCGCAAACCCGTATTCCGCCGGCAACGGCGGCGGATATGGCGGCCGCGGCGTCAACGGCAGCGGCGACGGCGGCAAGGGCAAGAAGGGCGGTCGAGGCCGCAGCATCGCCTCGGTCATCCTGATCGTCGTGGGCGTCGCCCTGCTCGCGGCTGCGGCCTTCATCTTCGTCCGCGCCCAGATGGGGTATCAGGAGGCGCAGGCCACGTATGCCGACCTGCAGCAGTACGCCGTCCAGGACAGCTCGGGAGACGGGGTGCCCCAGGTCGATTTCGACGAGCTCGAGGCGATCAACCCCGATGTGATCGGTTGGATCTACGTGCCGAACACCGTTATTAACTACCCGGTGGTGCAGACGGATAACAACACGACGTACCTCTCGCGCCTCTTCGACCTTTCGGGCAACGGCTCGGGCACCATCTTCATGGATATGGACGGCACGGCTCCCGGCGCCGTCGACCAGCAGACCACGCTGTACGGCCACCACATGTACGACAGCACCATGTTCAAGATCGTCGACGATACGTTGAAGCAGGATGCGTTCGACGCGTTCGGCAACGTGTACTACATCACGCGCGAGAACACCTACGTGTTCAAGCCGCTGTTCACCGCGCAGGTGATGGACACCTATACGGATGCCCGCGTGACGAATTTCACCGGCGACCCGTCGCTCACGCAGTACCTGCAGGACATGCTCGGCCAGGCGAAGGCGAAGGCCGCCGACGCCGAGGAGCGGATCGAGTCGACGGACAAGGTCCTCTCCCTGGTGACGTGCGCGGGGGAGATCATCCCGCGTACCACGCGCGCCGTCATGGTGTGCTCGCTTGAGGAAACCATCGAGCGCCAATAGCTGAAGGATGCAACGATGCCGGGCCACCTCGCGTGGCTCGGCTGCTTTTATTCGGAACGACGCGTCCGCACCCATCGACTCGGGTGGCGCGGGAAAGCATCGGAAGCCCGCGCCCAAGCGCCGGTCTCGATGGTGCGCACCCTGGACCGGTGCCGGGCCCCATGCGACCGTCCGCGGCGCGATCGGCGCGGATGCGATGAGAGAAGGAGTGAGAGATGGCACACGAGATGCCCTCGATCGATACGTGGCTTGCCGAAGCGAAGGCGGACCCTGGATTCCGCGGCTGCGGGATGTACCTGATTCATAACGGGACCGTGCGCGAGACCCCCAAGGCGGAAGCCCGCGGCGTCGAGACCGATGGCGTGCGTCCGGGCGAGAAGGTCGCGGGCATGGTGTTTGGCTACGATGCCGAAAAGGTCGATGAGGCCGTGCGCGCCGCTCGCAAGCTGCCCGGCATCGGCTACGTGCGCGTGTGGCTCAACGAGGGGGAGCTCTCCGTAGGGGACGACATCATGCTCGTGCTCATCGGCGGCGATATTCGCCCCCGCGTGATCGATGCGCTGCAGTGGTTGGTGGGAACAATCAAGAACACGTGCGTACGCGAGGTCGAGCTCGGCGCCTAACCGCGTGCTGCGGGCATGCGAAGCTTGATCGAGATGCGGCGCGTACGGGTCCCGCGAGTGGTTGGATGGTGCGGGGCCCGCGCGAAATCACCCGAGACGGGCGATCAAATATCAGGAAGAAGGCTGGAAGGGAGCGATTTTGAGTACGGAGAAAGCTAAGGCGATGGATCTTCAGGAGCGGGAGGATTACGATTTGCCCGGCAACGACCTCGATCCGCGCGTCCCCACGAAAGAGCAGCTGAAGACGATTCCCCTGGCTGTTCGCATCTACGGCGCCCTCTGTGCGCTCGATGGTATCGTCGCCCTTCCCCTCATGGGGGCGTACTTCGGCATCATGCTCTACCGACTGGTGATAGGGCAGGAATCCGTGCTCATCGGTACGGACCTCACCCTGACGGTCACCATGACGGCGATCGGCTCGGTGCTGGCGTTTGTCTCCTCGGTGGCCCTCATCCTGTTCGGGTGGACGCTGATCAAGAGCTATCGTCGCGATGCAGTGCGCTGGGCGTATGCGCTCATCGTCATGACGATCGGCCAGATGCTGATCGATGTCATGCTGCAGGGCATCGGCGTGCACCTCATTCGCCCGCTGATCCAGCTCGGCATCCTGACCGCGCTATCGACCACGATCGACCCCACGCTGCGCCAGGAGCGCGAGCTGCAGCGCCGCCTGCGCGACCTGCAGGACCGCGCCGCCGCGGAAGAGGGCATGCTCGGCCGCGACCTTACCGGCGAGGGCTATATCAAGCTCAACTTCTTCAACCTGTTCTGGGTGTTCTTCGTCTGCTGCGTCCTCGGCCTCATCATCGAGGTCATCTTCCATATGGCCTACGTCGATCCGGGCGTGTACCAGGACCGCGCGGGCTTGCTCTTCGGGCCGTTCAGCCCCATCTACGGGTTCGGCGCCGTGCTGCTCACGGTCGCGCTGAATCGCTTCTACAAGAAGAACTTCCTGATCATCTTCGTGGTGAGCGCCATCATCGGCGGTGTGTTCGAGGCGGCGGTGAGCTGGTGGATGCAGACGTCCTTCGGTGCCATCGCGTGGAGCTACTCCTATGAGCTGCTGCCCGGCATCCCCGATCCCATGGCTATCCTTTTCGCTGGTCGAACTTCTACGCCGTTCATGTTGATGTGGGGTACGCTCGGCCTTTTCTGGATCAAGCTCTGCCTGCCGCGATTGCTGGCGCTCATCAACTTGATCCCGTGGAAGATGCGCTATTCGCTGACCTCGGTCGTGACCGCGCTCATGCTGGTCAACGGCGTGATGACGCTGCAGGCGCTCGATTGCTGGTTCTGCCGCGAGAGCGGCCTTCAGCCCTCGTCGCCCGTGGAGCAGTTCTACGCCGAGCACTTCGACAACGCCTATATGGAGCATCGATTCCAGAGCATGTCGATCCACCCCGACAGCACGAGCCGAATCGATAGTCCCGATACGTCCTCTTCAACGGAATAGGGAGCATGGAAAATCCGTGACGCACGACGCGTCGCGGCTTTTTTCTGCGGTTTTGATGCCGGGGCCGGCTCGTCGACCTCGGTTCGTAGTTATCGTGTTTCGCTTTCGTGGCAAAAACCACGTGCGGTGGTGTGCTGCGTATAATGGTTAGGTACATTCGCCATCTGGCACAACGAAGGGATGTCCATGTCTCAAGAAACCGTGCGCGCTGCGCAGCAGGTCGCATCTGCCAAAACGACGAGCTTCGAAGATGAGCTCTCCCATGACACGCTGAACGAGGAATGCGGTATTTTCGGCGTGTGGGCACCCGATCGCGACGTTGCGCGCCTCACGTATTTCGGCCTGCGTGCGCTGCAGCACCGCGGCCAGGAGTCGGCGGGTATCGCCGTGGGCGACGGCGGCACGGTCATGGTGCGCAAGGATATGGGCCTGGTGAGCCATGTGTTCAGCAACGCGGATATCAACGCCCTGTCCGGCCAGCTCGCTGTGGGACATGTGCGCTACGGCACCGCCGGCGCGAAGAGCTGGGAGGAGTCCCAGCCCCACCTGTCGACGATCGGCGACGTGATCGTCGCGCTCGCGCACAACGGCACCCTCGTCAACACCGACGAGCTGCGCCGTCAGCTCATCGAGCTCGGCGTCCACTTCAACTCCGGCTCCGACTCCGAGGTCGCCGTCAAGCTGATCGGCTACTTCACCCAGGAGACGCATCACCTGCGCGAGGGCATCCGCAAGACCATGGAGCTCATCCGCGGCGGCTACGCCATGACGCTCATCAACGAGGAGGCGCTGTACGCGTTCCGCGATCCCCATGGCATCCGCCCGCTGGTCCTGGGTCGCCTGACGAGCGATGAGGGCGTCGCTGCTGCGGACGCAGCCGCGGCCGCCGCGGCCATGCCGAGCGACGCTGCCTCCGCCGAGGACCTGGTGGGCGACGAGGTCCTCGCTTCCGCTGCCGGCTGGGTCGTGACCTCGGAGACCTGCGCGCTCGATATCATCGGCGCCGAGTACGTCCGCGATATCCGCCCCGGCGAGATCTTGCGCATCAGCGCCGAGGGCCTCGTGTCCGAGCAGGGCGTCCCCGCGGCGGAGAAGACCGCGCATTGCATCTTCGAGCAGGTCTACTTCGCGCGCCCCGACTCCATCGTGGATGGCAAGTCGATCTACGCCTGCCGCTACGACATGGGCCGCAAGCTGGCGCTCGAGTGCCCGGTCGAGGCCGATATGGTCATCGGCACGCCCGACTCCGGCCTGCCGTCCGCCGAAGGATACGCATTCGAGAGCGGCATTCCGTATGGCACCGGCCTCATCAAGAACCGCTACGTCGCCCGTACGTTCATCGAGCCCACGCAGGAGCTGCGCGCCATGGGCGTGCGCCTGAAGCTCAACCCGCTCAAGGACGTGATCGAGGGCAAGCGCATCGTCGTCGTGGACGACTCCATCGTGCGCGGCACCACCATGGTGCAGCTGGTGCGCATGCTGCGCCAGGCGGGCGCCAAGGAGATCCATATCCGCATCAACTGCCCCGAGGATATCTGGCCGTGCTTCTACGGCGTGGATACGGGCGAGCAGTCCCAGCTCATCTCGGCTACGAAGTCCGTGGACGAGGTGTGCGAGTTCATCGGCGCGGACACGCTGGCCTTCCTGTCGGTCGATTCGCTGCTGGAGTGCGTGCCCGACGCGGGTTACTGCACCGCGTGCTTCACCGGCGAGTACCCTGTTGCGATTCCCGAGAGCTTCGGCCGCGACAAGTTCATCGAGGGCTATGTTCCGCGCAACCTCTCCAAGCCCGAGCCCGTCACCGGCCGCTGCGTTGCGGAGAAGGCCGGTGACCGCAGCTGGGAGGAAGCGCACGGCGAGTAGCCTTCGCGCCACCCCTCCTCTCAAAAAGGGGCAGGCGCTAAATTGAGACGGGCGTGCAGATAGCGCGCGGTTCGGCGGTCGAGGTGCTCGGCCGCCGTTTCTTTAGCGTTTGGGGGCGGGGTAAAACCTCCCAAAGCGATCTCCGACGAGATTGTCCATGCTGATGCTGCCCATCTGTTTTGGGAGGGTCGAATGCCGCCATTCAGTACAATGGTGACTGCGGATTCTACTTATCACCGTTTAACAAATTAGGCACCGCACAGGTGGACGCACGCCGCCTACCTGCGCCTTTTCTTTCAATTCTACTTGCCTCTTACTTATCATCCACTTGCCTTCCACTTATCGATCGTTGACTGCACATCATGGAATCCCTTGTCGCTGCGCCTGTGTTGCAATGAGCTCGCATCTTTTTAGCGCCTTCGTCACCCGTGATTGTTTGGCGAGGGCACGGTTTGTCTGCTTTTCAAGCTATACCCGCCGCCGCGCTCCTGCCTGTTAAAATGAGTTTATTCGAGCTTTTACGCGTTCGATGAAGAACAAGCGTACCTGCGGTTGAAAGGAACCTCACATGTCCGAAACTTCCAAGCACGTAACCTACGAGGACGCCGGCGTCGATACCGCCGAGGGCGCCCGCGCGGTCGACGCGATCAAGCAGATGGTCGCCGAGACCAATCGCCCCGAGGTCATCGGCGGCATCGGCGGCTTCGGCGGCCTGTTCTCCGCCGCTGCGATGAAGGACATGGAGGACCCGATCCTCATCTCGGGCACCGATGGCGTGGGTACCAAGCTCGTCCTCGCGCAGCTGCTCGACCGTCACGAGACCGTGGGCCAGGACCTCGTCGCCATGTGCGTGAACGACATCCTCGCCTCCGGCGCCGAGCCCCTGTTCTTCCTCGACTACGTCGCTATCGGCCACATCGAGGCCGAGCAGATGGCCAAGATCGTCAAGGGCGTCGCCGATGGCTGCAAGCTCGCGGGCTGCGCGCTCGTGGGCGGCGAGATGGCCGAGCACCCCGGCGTCATGCGCCCGGACGACTACGACATGGCCGGCTTCGCCGTGGGCGTCGTCGACCGTCCCAAGATGATCAACCCCGAGAACGTGAAGGCCGGCGACGTGATCATCGGCCTGCCGTCCACGGGCGTCCACTCCAACGGTTACTCGCTGGTCCGCAAGGTCATCGGCGTCGATGGCATCATCCCCGGCACGCCCGAGGCCGAGGCCAAGCGCGCCGAGCTCGAGCAGGTGCTCGAGGAGCTGGGCGGCGTCTCGCTCGCCGACGCGCTGCTCGCGCCCACCCGCATCTACGTGAAGCCCGTCCTCGAGCTGCTCCGCGGCGGCGCCCCGGTGCACGCCCTCGCCCATATCACCGGCGGCGGCATCACCGAGAACCTCAACCGCGCCCTGCCCTCCGACGTCGACGCGCTGGTCGAGCGCAACGGCTCCGAGATGGGCTGGTCCGTTCCGCCCGTCATCACCTATGTGTCCGAGCACGCCGAGCTCGCCCCCAACGAGGCCTGCAAGACCTTCAACATGGGCGTGGGCCTGTGCATCATCTGCTCCGCCGACGACGAGGCGGGTATCGTGGCGGCCCTCGAGAACATGGGCGAGCACCCGTTCCGCGTGGGCACCTGCGTCGAGGGTACCGGCGAGGTGAAGTACACCGATGAGCAGTAACGAGCTCGACGCCGCCGGCCTGCGCGAGATCGAGAGCGCCGTCGCGACCGAGCGCATCGCCCGCGGCGCGAAGGATAACAACGTGCTGCAGGAGCGCATCGCGCAGCGCCGTTCCGCGGGCGAGGGCGGCAAGCTCGCCATCGGCGTGCTGCTGTCGGGGTCCGGTACCAACCTGCAGGCGCTCATCGACGCCATCGCCGCCGGCGAGCTCGATGCAGAGATCAAGCTCGTGGTGGCGAGCCGTCCTTCCGCCTACGGCCTCAAGCGCGCGGAGGCGGCGGGCATCCAGACGCTCACGCTTTCCCGTGAGATGTACGCCGATCCGCTGCAGGCCGATGAGATCATAGCGGCGGAGCTGCTGCGCGCCGGTGTGGACTACGTGGTCATGGCTGGCTATATGCGCATGGTGCACGCCCCGCTGCTCGCGACGTTCCCCAACCGCGTGGTCAACATCCATCCCGCGCTTCTGCCGAGTTTCCAGGGAGCGCACGGCATCGAGGACGCGTACAACCGCGGCGTCAAGGTGACGGGCGTGACGGTGCACTTCGCCAACGAGGTCTACGACCAGGGCCCCATCATCGCGCAGAAGATCGTGCGCATCGAGGAGGGCATGAGCCTGGAGGAGCTCGAGAGCGGCATCCACGCCGTCGAGCACGTGCTGTACCCGAGCGTCGTGCAGCTGCTGGCGGAGGGGCGCGTTCGCGTGACGCCCTCCAACACGGTCGATATCCTGCCGCTGTAGCTCTGTAGGCGTACGTGAATCTACGCGCCGGCCATGGAGGCATCTATGGCCGGCGCGTTTTCTTGCGAACGCTCGCGGAAGAAAACCCACCTGCGGCTGGTTAGTTGGGCGTTTAGGGCTACAATCCGCCGATGAGTGTGAGACAATACCAAAATTGCTGCTTCGATAGTATGCAAAGACAGTCGAGGCCCTTGAGGAAAGGGATTTGTTCATGGCCATCAACAACAAAATGAAGATCAAGCGCGAGCCCAAGGAGACTCCAGAGCCCACGAAGGCCGAGCGCAAGAAGGAAGCCAAGGCGAAGCTCACGCGCGGCGGAAAGATCGCGCTCGTCGCGGTCGGTTGCGCCGCGATGCTGCTCTCGGTGTCTGCGATGGCATGCTCCGGCGTGCTCAACGAGGTGAAGAGCGAGCAGACGTACCACCTCACCGGCGGCGTCGCCGCGACGGTGAACGGCACCAATATCACCGAGGACACCATCACCAAGCAGATCATGAGCTACCGCACGTCCGCCGGCTACACCGAGGACGCCGATTGGGCCAAGTTCCTGGTCGACCAGGGTATGACGCCCGAGTCCTATCGCGAGAACATGATCCGCTCCGTCGCGAGCGACTTCCTCGTCGACAGCGCGATCCGCGAGTACGACATCACGGTTTCCGACGATGAGGTCAACGAGGAGTTCGAGCGCGCGGCCGAGAGCTACGGCGGCGTCGACAAGATGATGGAGATCCTGAACCAGATTGGCTACACCGAGGATGCGTACAAGGATTCCCTGCGCAGCAGCATGCAGTCCACCAAGCTGCGCGAGAAGGTCGCGGGCGTCGAGACGCCTACCGACCAGGAGATCGTCGACTACATCAACGAGAACCTCGACACCTATAACGACGCCCGTCGTTCCGAGAACCTGCTGATCAAGGTCGACTCCGATGCTTCCGACGAGGACAAGCAGGCGGCCAAGGATAAGGCCCAGGAGATCCTGGACAAGATCAACGCTGGCGAGATCTCCTTCGAAGACGCCGTCAAGGAGAACTCCGATGACACCGCGTCCGCCAAGAATGGCGGCGACGTGGGCTACGACAAGCTCACCTCGTTCGTGACCGAGTACCAGGATGCTTTGGGCGCCCTGCAGAAGGACCAGGTCAGCGGTATCGTCGAGACGACCTACGGCTACCACATCATCAAGTGCACCGATGTCTTCAAGGTCGACGGCGCGGTGAAGTCCATCGACGAGGTCCCCACCGAGATCAAGGACTACATCGTCAACATCATCGAGTCCAACGCCGAGACCGAGGCATATGACGCCTGGCTGAACGAGTACACCGACAAGGCGGATATCAAGATCAACCCGATGCCCTCCGACGTTCCGTACAACGTCGACCTCGCGCTGGCCGAGCAGGCCGAAGACGAGGACGAGGCTTCGACCGATACCGAGGCCACGTCCGAGACCGAGGGCACCGCCGAGCCCGCGACCGACGACGCCACCGATAGCGAGTAGGGGGCGACGATGACGAAAGACGAGCTGCAGCAGCAGATGGTCGTCGCCATGAAGGCGAAGGACAAGGTGCGCCTGTCCATCATCCGCCAGGTCATGGGCGAGGTGAAGAACATCGAGGTGAACGAGCGCCGCGATGCCACCGAGGAAGACGTCAACGGCATGATCAAGCGCCTCATCAAGCAGACGGGCGAGACGCTGGAGATGTCCAAGCAGGCCGGCAACAACCAGGAACGTACCGACACGCTCACCGAGCAGGTGGCCATTCTGGAGAGCCTCCTGCCCGAGCAGGTGAGCGGAGACGCCCTGATCGCCCTGATCGAGCAGGTCATCGCCGAGACCGGTGCCGAGTCCCGCAAGGATATGGGTCGCGTGATGGGCGCCCTTACGACTGCAACGGGCGGCAACTTCGACAAGCCCGTCGCCGCCAAGGAGGTCGGCGCGCGCCTCGCGTAGCGCTGGTGCGGCTGCGCGTGCGACGCGTTGCAAACCGCGAGTCCATAGTGCTTTCTCTACGGGTGCGACCACGGCGTCGCACCCGTTTTTTATTGTCGATCCCGAGGGCCGCTAGCGCGAATCCTGCGGTTTCTTCGTGGGAGGCTAGCAGAAAAGGGATAATTGCCCGTAGAATGGGAAGATACATAACTCACCATGTGGGTTTTTCGGTCTGCTGTTTATTGCATCATCGTGTGAGCTGCATGCCTGCTCTGTACGGAACTGCGCATTTCTTGCGCGTTTCGTGCTGTATTGGTAATATCTTCGCAGCAAATACATTAGTAGAATAAAGTGCAGCCGATATGCCGTTCTGGTTCGTGCGGTTCGGCATCGTTACGGCGTTACGGGAAGGAAACGAAACCATGGCCGATATGATCGAGATCAAAGGGCTCAACAAGTTCTTTGGCGACCTTCATGTCCTCAAGGACATCAACCTCACCGTAAAGGAGGGCGAGAAGCTGGTCATCATCGGCCCGTCCGGTTCGGGTAAGTCGACCCTCATCCGCTGCGTGGACTTCCTCGAGGAGCCCACCTCCGGCGAGGTTGTCATCGACGGTACGCCGCTCACCAAGAAGAACCACCTGGAGATGGCGCGCAAGTACAGCTCCATGGTGTTCCAGCAGTTCAACCTCTATCCCAACATGACGGTGCTCGGCAACCTCACGCTGGCTCCCATCAAGCTCCAGAAGAAGAGCAAGGAGGAGGCCACCAAGGTCGCCATGGCGGCGCTCGAGCGCGTCGGCCTTGCCAACAAGGCGGGCGAGTACCCGCAGAACCTTTCCGGCGGCCAGCAGCAGCGCGTCGCCATCGCCCGCGCGCTGTGCACCAAGCAGCCCATCATCCTGTTCGACGAGCCCACCTCCGCGCTGGACCCCGAGATGGTCCAGGAGGTGCTCGACGTTATGATCGAGCTCGCTCAGGAGAAGATCACCATGATCTGCGTCACCCATGAGATGGGCTTCGCCCGCCAGGTGGCAGACCGCGTCATCTTCATGGATGACGGCCAGATCCTGGAGGAGGGCACGCCGGACCACTTCTTCGAGAATCCGCAGAACCCGCGCTGCCGCGACTTCCTGGCGAAGATCCTGCATTAGACCGCATCCGCGCCGCGGCATCCGGCATGTTCGCCTCCGCCGCGCATCCCGAACCGTCAACCAACGCGGCCCGCTTTCGGGCGCGGCCGTAAACGTACCAATGGAAGGGGTACCACCATGGAAATGAATCGTCGTCAGTTCGTTCAGACGTTTGGTCTCGCTGCACTCGGCCTCGCCGGCGCCGGCACGCTCGCCGGCTGCGGCGGCGGCAACGCCGGATCCGGTTCCAGTGCCAGCGGTTCCTCGAAGGTCGAGGCCATCAAGAGCCGCGGCAAGCTGAAGGCCGGCGTGAAGAAGGACGTCATTGGCTACGGCTACCTCAACACCGCCACCAACGACTACGAGGGCCTCGAGATCGACCTGTGCTACCAGATCGCCGCCGCCGTCCTGGGCGTCTCCTATGATGAGGCGAAGAAGCAGAAGCTCGTCGAGTTCACCGACGTCACGCCCAAGACCCGCGGACCGCTGATCGACAACGACCAGCTCGACATCATCTGCGCAACCTACACCATTACGCCTGAGCGCAAGGAGAGCTGGGACTTCTCCACGCCCTACCGCACCGACCACGTGGGCATCCTGGTCAAGAAGGCCGCCGGCATGAAGTCCATGGCCGACCTCGACGGCAAGCTCATCGGCGTGTCCCAGGGCTCGACCACCAAGGACATGGTGTTGGGTATGCTGAAGGACGAGGGCTTCGATGCGATGCCGTCGTTCAACGAGTATCCCGACTACCCCACCATCAACAGCGCGCTGGATTCCGGCAACATCGACGCGTTCGCCATGGACCGCTCCACGCTGAAGGCCTACACCACCGACGACAAGGAGCTGCTGCAGCCCGAGATCGAGTTCGGCCCGCAGGATTACGGCATCGCCACCAAGAAGGGCTCCGACCTTTCCAAGGCGGTCGACGACACCGTCAAGGAGCTGCTGGAGAACGGCTGGCTCGAAGAGGAGATCTCCACCTGGGGCCTGCTCTAAGACTCGTTGCTTCATGGGCGGCGCGTGTGCGATGCGCGGACGCGCGCCCATGATCGGCGCCCGGATGGAGGCTCCGCCTTCGTTCGGGCGCTCCGTACGTAATGGCATCTTGGAAGGATCGCTATGCTAGAAGGACTCCTCGACCCCATGAGGTGGGAGCTGACCTTTGCCGAGAGCGGACCGCTTTGGGAAGGTTTCGCGTTCACGCTGCAAGTCGTGCTCGCCGGCTTGCTGCTGTCGCTCGTCTTGGGAACGGTCTTGGGCGTGTTCTCCACGACCCGTTCGCGCGTGCTGCGCGCAATCAGCCGCGTGTACGTCGAGTTTTATCAGAACACCCCGCTGCCGGTGCAGGTGTTCTTCATGTACACGGCGGGCCCGCAGATCCTGCAGGCGCTCACCGGCGCGGCCATGCCCGTCCGCATCCCGGCGTTCGTGCTCGGCTTCATGGGCGTCGGCCTCTATCATGCCGCCTATATCGCCGAGGTCATCCGCACGGGTATCGAGGCGGTTCCGCGCGGCCAGATGGAGGCGGCGCTCTCGCAGGGCTTCACCCGCGTGCAGGCGTATCGCTACATCATCCTGCCGCAGACGTTCAAGATCATCCTGCCGCCGCTGTGCAACCAGGCGCTGAACCTGGTGAAGAACAGCGCGGTGCTGGCGCTCATCGCCGGCGGCGACCTCATGTACAACGCGGATAACTTCGTATCCACCTATGGATACCTGCAGGGTTACATCCTGTGCTGCTTCATGTACTTCATCATCTGCTTCCCGCTGGCCATCCTGGTGCAGTATCTCGAGCGCCGCTCCAAGCGTCGCCCGCGCGCCAAGGTGATCCCCGGCGTCACACCCGAGCCCGCGAAGGAGGCGTAGCGCATGGAAATCTTCAACGCTGCCAACATGGCGTTCATTATGAACGGCTTCCTCAAGACCATCGAGATCTCGTTTTTCGCGATCATCTTCTCGCTCGTGCTGGGCACCATCTTGGCTATGGTCAAGCAGTACTGCACCGGCAAGCTCCGCCCGCTCTCGTGGTTGGTGAGCGCCTACATCGAGCTCTTCCGCTGCACGCCGAACCTGCTGTGGATCCTGTTCATCTACTTCACGGTGAAGGGTACCGACGTCTTCATCTCCGTGCTGGCGTTCACGATCTTCACCTCCGCCGTCATGGCCGAGATCGTGCGCGGCGGCTTCAACTCGATTCCCGCCAGCCAGTTCGAGGCGGCGCGCAGCCAGGGCTTCGGGTTCTTCGCGACGATGCGCTACATCATCCTGCCGCAGACGTTCAAGACCATCATCCCCGCGCTGTTCAGCCAGTGCACCACGGTGATCAAGGATAGCTCCTACCTCGCCGGCATCAACGTGGCGGAGTTTATGTACTCCACGAAGGTCGTCATGGCGCAGACCACCAACCTTGGTGAGGTCCTGATGCTGTACGGCTTCGTGTTCGCGCTCTACTTCGCGCTGAACTTCGGCATCTCGCTGCTCGTTCGCGCGTACCAGCGCCGCGTCGTCGCCGCGTAGCGCTGCGTTCGGGGTAGACTGGGCTTTAGTGGAAACGTTCGACCCTTACCTAGGGAGGGCTTTGTAATGGGACTCATCAAGCATGCCATAGAGGCGCGCGTCGCGACCGAAGAGGTCGAGCGCGCCGGCCAGCCGGTCGTGATCACCATCGCGCGCGATTTCGGTGCCGAGGGCCACGAGATCGGCAAGATGCTGTCCACGCGTCTGGGTATACCGCTGTACGATAACGAGCTGCTGGTTCGTTCCGCGTCCCGCTCGGGCGACTCGGTTGACAAGATGGCGGCGTACGACGAGCAGATGGCCGCCGAGTTCATGGCGTTTCTGCCCGACCGCGTCGATTCCCGCACGCTGTCCGACAAGCTGTTCCGCAACATGTCCCAGGTCATCCTCGACCTGGGTGCGACGCAGAGCTGCATCATCGAGGGCCGCCTCTCGGACTACCTGCTGCGCCACAACCCGAATCACATTGCGGTGCTGGTGACGGCCCCGTTCGAGGACCGCGTCGAGATCGTGCGCAAGAAGCGCGGGCTCAACAAGAAGCAGGGCGCGAAGCTGGTCCGCGATATGCAGAAGGCGCGTGAGCTTTTCTACAAGCGCTATTCCGCGGGCAAGTGGAAGATGAGCGACGGCAAGGATCTGGTGGTCAACCGCGCCAAGCTCGGCCGCGAGGGCTGCGTCGACGTTATCGCTGCCGCCTACGAGGCAAAGCTGCGCGAGCTGAACGCCGGCGAGTGAGCTTCACGCCGGGCGGACCTGCTCGCTCCACGCCGCGTAGGCGAATCGTTCCAGGGCGGATGCTCGCCCTGCGCTAAAACAAAGAGGCAGCCATGGTCACCATGGCGTGCAGACGGGAGGTCGAGCGGCCTCCCGTTTTTTATGCGCGTGCCGTACTCGGTGCGGAAGGCGCAACATCCCCCCCCTCGATATGACACACCTCGGGGCGAGCTGTAAAAAAGCGCCCGATCCGGCCGGCCTCCAGCGGATTCGAGGGCTGGACGGCGGCATCCATATGGTATGGTGCGCTCGGATTTATGTGCTATCCACACACACTTCAAACGCAACATACGGGTAGATGCGGAGAATTGAATATGACGAGCTTCTCAAGCCGCCTGAAGGGCCGCTGCCGTTCCTATGTGAACGGTCTTTCTCATCGTAGCCGAACGGTTATCTGCGGCGTGGCCGCCGTAGCCGCCGCGGTCGCGTGCTTCCAAGCCGCTCCGGCGCTTGCCGGGCAGGTGTCGCGATCGATCGGTGACGACGTGCTCGCTCGTCATGAGGTACACGATACGGTGAATCCGCGCGGAACCCGAATCGACCTGTATGATTACTGGCTTTCAGGCGAGAGAGAATGGGACCATAAGAACCCCGACGGCTATCTCTCCATGGGTATCAACAAGGTTGACGGCGATCAGAAGCAGCTCGTCTTCGGCCGCAACACGCGCGGCGGCATCAATAACTGGACGGGCTCCGCGAAGCCCTTCGCCAATATCGTGCAGCCCGTGCTGGGCGCCGACGGCTTCCCCTGGTTGGCGGCCGGCCATCAGTACATCAAGGGCAACACGACCGATCTCACCACGCCCCAGTCCCTCAAGTACCTGTTCGACGGCACGAGCTTCGACGGCAAGCGCGCCTATCTGGGGACCACCGGGTTGCTCCAGCTGGATGATGACGGCTATTACTATTACGACAGCAAGCGCAACTTCGCGACCTATAACGCCGAGGGCAATTCCTTCACGCTCTACGATGCCGGCGCCGTCGCGGGCGGCGGCCGTGATAAGCAATTCGGCGAGTTCTTTCCCTTCAATACGGCGCAGAGCGTGTTCAAGGGCGAGGGTCCGGACGGTAGGTTGGAGAGCACGATCGCCTCGAACCACCATACGATGAACCATTACTTCGGCCTTTCGCTGTCCTCGAATTTCATGCAGCCGGCCGACGGCATCACCAAGAACGGCAAGGAGATGGTCTTCGATTTCGCCGGAGACGACGACGTCTGGGTCTTCATCGACGGCGTGCTCGTCGGCGACGTGGGCGGCATCCACGATCGCACGGGTCTCACCATCAACTTCGCTACGGGCGAGGTGTACACCTACGATGGCAGCCTGGGCGGCAATCCCGACACGCATTACAATCCCACCACCATCACCTCGATGTTCCGCGCCGCCCAGGGCGACGCTTTCGATGCATCCCAGTTCGATGGCGATACCTTCCGCGACGGCACGTACCACACGCTGCAGTTCTACTACATGGAGCGCGGTAACGAGAACTCCAACCTGGCGTTGAAGTTCAACCTGGTGAACGTGGTCGAAAGCACCATGACGAAGGTCGACCAGCTGGGTAACCCCGTGGAGGGGGCGACGTTCGACCTGTATGCGACGGACGATAGCTATGCGGTGCACGAGGGAGACGCCCCGTTGGCAACCGGCGTGACCGACCATGCCGGACGCTTCTCCTTCATCGCGAAGGACGGCTCTCCGCTGAGCTTCATGAAACTGCATCATCAGGACGGTATCTCCCACTACGTGCTTCGGGAGACCGGTGCCCCGCGCGGATACCGCCGCAGTCCCGACGGCAAGCTCAAGTTCGTCATGAGCAAGGTCGAGAAGACGCTGGGCTTCCTGTTCTCCGACAACTATTGGGACTCGGGCGTGTACGCGCATGCCGAGCAGACGCTCACGATCGAGAACGATGCGGTCTACGGCGCGAATCTCGTGGACGGCAAGGCTCCGGAGTACAAGGTCGAGGACGGTACCGTCTTCGCCGTGATCTACCGCCGCGTGCCGGGCGACGCCGATCATCCGTGGCACGATGTGTCGGGCAGCACCGAAAAGGGGTGGAAGGCTTCCAAGGATGCCGTCGCCACCGTGGAGGACCTGCGCGATGCCCAGGTCTACCGCTTCAGCGACGACGACCGCGACGGCAAGTACTCGGTGAGCATCGACGACATGCCAGGCAACCCCGAAGACTACTACATGATGAGCGGCGACGAGCAGGCTTCGAAGTATACGGTCGGCTTCTACTGGACGCGCCGCGATGCCGGGCGCCCATTCGACATCAAGAACATCGACAGCGAGAACACCTTTCGCCTGAGCGGCAGCCAGTTCACGCGTCAAACCGCGGCGAACCTGTATGTGACGGATGTCCAAAACATTCTGGGCGTGCAGAAGGTTGATGATGCCGGCGCCCCCGTGAACGGCGCCCGCTTCGGCATCTACGCCGCTACCGATATGGTGGAGGCCGACGGCGCGTTGGTCCCCGTGCCCGCGGCGAAACCGTTGTTCCAGGATGTGACGGCCGACCGCGACGGGGAGTCGATCGTGGAGGCCAAGGGCCTGTGCTATCTCGGCCCCTTGAGCCCGGGCTCCTACTACCTAGTGGAGATGGAGGCCCCCGCTGGTCATCGCAAGCAGGATAAGGCGGTGCGCGTGCTCGTCGACGGTGCCGGCGTTCATGCCGATGCGGGCGTCGCGGGCGATGGCATCACTGCTTTAGTGAGCATGGGGTCGCTGGTGGATTCCATGGCGCAGTTCGCCGCGAAAGACGATATCGACATGACGCTCTACGACGTGATCGCTTCGCGCCGCACCGCGCGCTCCGATCAGGCCGTGGTGAACCCCGATGGCAGCATCTCGATCGCATGGACCGAGGACGAGAACCCGGATGACGATATCTGGCTCGAGCACGGCGCCGCCGATGCGGTGCTGGACTACGGTCCCGACAGGGGTCCGCATGCGCCTGCGGCGACGTACGGCATGGTCGCCTATACGGTCGACGAGGGCTTGGCGATGTGCGGGGTCCGCCAGAACACGGCATATGGTCCGGGCGGCGCCCACGAGGATCCGGCGCGCTACGGCATGGCGGATTGGGAGAATCTGCAGGGCAGGGATATCACCGGGCTGTATACCGGCGCGACCTGCGTGGTCGTCGAGAACAAGCGCGTGGCGTCGCTGGCCGTGACCAAGCACGCCTATGTTGCCGACGGCATGACCGGCCCGACCGAGCAGGTCGACGGCGCCGGAGCGGTTTCGACCGTGGACGAACTCGAATTCAAGATCAGGTTCAAGCTGGCCGACGCTTCCGGCAAGCCGCTTGCGGGATCCTTCGCGGTCGCGGTGTTCGAGCAGGTGGACGGCGAGCGCGTGCGCGTCGACGACAACGATCTGTTCGTACGCGACGGTGCTGCGCTGGTCCTGCGCAACGGCCAGACCGCCGAGGTGTACGGCCTGCCCGCCGGCGCGAGGTTCGAGTTGAGCGAACCCGAGCAGGATATGCCCGCGGGCTTCATCCAGGAATCCTCCGTAGGCGCTGCCGGCACCGTGGAGGGCAACGTGACCAAGGAGGCCGTGTTCACCAACGTATACAAGCCGGCGCCGGTGGAGGTGCTTGGCAGAGCCGCGTTCGCGGTGGAGAAGTCGTTTGCCCGCTGGGACGTGTGCGATGCGTTCGCGTTCGAGCTGAGCGCCTACGGCGATGCTCCGATGCCCGCCGGCGCGCAGGACGGCGTCGCGACGGTGACGCTCCATGCACCGGCGGACGGCGCCGTGGAGGGTACCGTGACGGGCAGCTTCGGCAACGTGGTCTACACGAAGCCGGGATCGTATTTCTATTTCATCTCCGAGGCGAAGCCGGAGGCGCCGGTGCCGGGTGTCACGTATTCCGATGCCCTTTACCTGGTAACGGTGACGGTGACGGACAACCAGCAGGGCGCCTTGGAGGCATCTGCCCAGATGCGCCAGACCCGCGATGACGCCGGGGAGGGCGTGGCCTCGCGTCCGATCGGCGGGCCGGCGCGCTTTGTAAACGGCTTCGATGCCGAGATGGTCGGCTTCGCGCCCGTCGCGCGCAAGGAGTATATCGACCATGTCGGGTCGCGACCGCTCGAGGACGGCATGTTCTCCTTTACCGTCGAGGTGCCGAAGGGCAACCCGATCCCGAGCGCGAGCAACGAGCCCGCCAAGGCGGCCCAGGATATGACGTTCGAGCTGATCAACCGCGGCAATACGATTCAGGCGGGCCAGGCGCTGTTTACGAGCGAGGACGTGGGCAGCACCTACAGCTACGTCTTCTATGAGAACGTGCCCGAGGGGGCCGGTCCCCACAACGGGTACACCGTCGCGGGATTCACCTATGATCCCACGCGCTACGTCGCGTGCGTGAAGGTTGAAGCTGCCGCGGCGAAGGACGCTGCCGACGGTAAGAAGGCGCGCGTCGTCCTGGATGTGAGCTACTTCGTGTTGAACGAGGCGGGCGAGCGCGGCGAGCAGGTCGACCTTCCCGTCTTCCGGAATTCGTTCGACGCCGATCCAGCGGCCGATGTGAAGCTGGTGGGCGAGAAGGTGCTGGTAGGACGCGATGCGCTTGAAGGCGAGGGGTTCACGTTCGAGCTCGCCGCGGGCGATGAGGCGACGCGCGCCGCGATCGCCTCCGGCGACGTGGTTTTGGGCGGCGCTGGTTCCGCCGAGCAGCCCGTCGAGCGCTTGACGACGAAGGTGAGCGGGCTCTCTGCTGCTGAGAACGATAGGACCAAGGCGTTCTCGTTCGATGGCATCTCCTTCTCGCGGGTTGGAACCTATACGTTCGCGATCAACGAGGTGCTGCCTCAGCAGGATGGTAAGCCGGTTGCCTCCTTGAACGGCGTGGCGTATGACGCGCATACGGCGACCGCGCGCGTGGTGGTGAGCGAAGCCGAGAGCGCCTCCGACGGCCCGGCTCTCACGGCCCGGGTGACGTATGACAACGCGGCCGCGAGCGACGCGACGGATCGAGCGCGCTTTACGAACGTGTATCGCTCCTGGTGCACGAGCGAGTCGATCGGCCTCACTGTCATCAAGACGATGGACGGCCGCCCGCTCAAGGCGGGGGATTTCGCGTTCCGCATCGAGGGCGACGAGCGTTCCGCCTCGAAGCTGCTGAACGAGAGCGATCGCCGCTTCACCAACCCCAAGGCGGGTGCATCGGGCGCAGCCGAGATGCGCAATAAGTTGACCGATCTGCTCTTTACCCAGGATGACCTGGGCGAGACGTTCGTCTTCAGCATCTTCGAGGAGCTACCCCAGGGCGTTGACGCGCAGCATCCCGTTCTGCAGGGTGTGACGTACGATCTGTCCGAGTACTCGTATGAGGTGACGCCGCGTGTTGCCGGCGACGGCTCGATGGCGCTGTCTGCCAAGCTGTATCGCGTGCGCGAGGTGAACGGAGAGCCGTGTGGGAAGACGCTGGTGGGCAGCTATGACGGATCGGGCGAGGCCGATCTGGTCGCTTCGTTCGCCAACAGCTATGCGACGGGCGACCTGGCGCTGACCGACGGCTGGGTTTCGGTGGCGAAGCGTCTCGAGGGTCGAGGTTGGAAGGAGGGCGACTCCTTCGAGTTCGCGATGGAGCGCGTGAGCTATCGCGAGCGCGAGGGTGGACGCGAGATAACGAGCGGCCCGCAGTTCGATGCCATGCCGCTGCCTGCGAACGCGATCGCCGCGGCGACCTCGGCCGTGAACGGCGAAGATGATGCGGAGCGCGTGGCGCGTTTCGAGAGCATGTCCTTCCATACGCCGGGCGTGTATTCATACCGCGTGCGCGAAGTCGTACCGCAGGGCGATGCCGTCGAGCCCGGGATGACGTATTCGAAGGATGCCGTCGAGGTCGTGGTCACCGTCGTGGACGCCGGTACCGGTAGGCTCGTCGCCTATGTCGAGGTCGAGGGCGTCGAGGAGGACGAGCTGGCAACCTTCACCAACGTGGTCACGCCGCCGGTCGAGCCCGAACCCGAGCCGGACCCGGAGCCGAAGCCCGAGCCGGAACCGGGTCCGGAGGGGCCGAAGCCCCCGGCAACCGATGCGCCGGATGGCGGGGAGCCGCCCGCGCCGGAGGAGGGCCTGGCTAAGACCGGCGATCCCATCGCCCTCGTCATGCTTTCCACTGCCGCCGCCGGTGCTGCACTGGTTGTCGCTGGCCGGGGCGCTCGCCGGAAGGACGTATAGGGCCGCTTGCCCCGCGGGAACATGATCGCGCGGAGGCGTGCCGTCGCTTCGGCCCCGGTGCGCCTTCCGTCGCGTTCATTCTGATCGTAGGGGGGGGCGCACCGGCGCGTTGGAGCTTCGGTCTTGGCGAGCTTTCCATGGCGACGTGGATGGGCTTCCCGTGTCGCCGGCAGGCTTTTATATTCCTATAACGGTGGCAGGTTAAACTGAGACAACTATTACAATATTTTCAGATTGCAATAATACGAATAATAAGTAAGTAATATACGAAAAGGAGAGTATAGAATTAGAAAAACAACATATGTAATTTAAACGAAGACAAAGCTCAGGATGCATAGAAATATGCATCCAAAGACGCTTCTTTCGAAAGAAATATAACTGAATAGAGCAAATTACATCTTACCAGGCACAATACTGCCGTGAATAATGTATCAATTGATAATACATATAATATGTTGGATTAAACACGATTTTTTGCTAATACGGTATGTATATCTGTAAGGATGGCGCTCCTATATTTAAAGGGGAGGAGCGCCGAGTAGGGTGGAGTTTTGCATGATATGCACCGGGTATGTCGCAAAAGCATGCGACGGCTTCCAGGGCATCGCTGCCAACGGAAGCGCTTCCCTTCGGTTTGCAAAGCTGCTTTTACGTCGCATCGCCGTGGCCGTGGCGATTGTGATGCTGTCGGTTACCGCGACAGCGCAAGTGGCTTCCGCGAACCCGCTTGCGGGGATCGGAAACGCTATTTCGTCGTTCTTCGGCATGGGGGATGCCGCGTCCGTAGCCGCGCTCAACGAGCAGGCCGTGGCGGATCCGTCGACGTTGGCATCTTGGGAGAACCTGGTCAAAGACGATACGAACAGCATCGGTCGCATCTGGACCGATAAGACGGTTTCCACGAGCGATGTCTCGCTTCCGGCTTCCCCGGATGGCGTTGCTCCCTCGGTCTCGATCGACGATTCCGACTTCCTGGTACTTCTTTCAGCGCTTTCATCCACGTCTAATATCACGGTGACGTCGGAGAAGCCGCTGGATATCGCTCTCGTGCTGGACACGTCGGGCTCTATGGGCGAAGAGATGCCCGGCTCGTACGATGCGACGTATGAAGTGCGGGAAGACGGCAGCGAGGCCTACTATGCCCTGGTCGACGGCTCCTACGAGAGGATCGTCAGAAAGGCCAATTGGCCGTTCGGCTGGTTCCAGGGTTGGGAGCTTAATGGCGAAGCAGTAAAGCCGATGCGCAACGCGGGGGACTCCGAAGAGGGACGCATACAGTTCTATACCATGAGGAGCCAGACGCGCCTCGAGGCGCTGAAGTCTGCTGTCAATTCGTTTATCGACGCCGCCGCCGCTACGAATACCGGCATCGACGATTCGACGCAGCAGCATCAGCTGTCCATCGTGTCGTTCTCTACCAGGGCATCGATTCGACAGTCGCTTGTCACGTGCACGTCCGATAACGCGGAATCAATTAAGCGCCAAGTGAGCAGTCTGAGGGCGTACGGCGATACGGATCCCGGCGCTGCTATGGACGCGGCGCAGCAGGTCTTCGAGAGCGGTGCCGCGCGTAAGGATGCGCAGAAGGTTGTCATCTTCTTCACCGACGGTAACCCCGCTCCCAGCGGAACAAACGAATTCAGTGAGCGTCTGGCGAACGCCGGTATCAAGACTGCGAACAAGATGAAGTCCGAAGGCGCGCTGATATATTCCATAGGTATGTTCGAGGATGCGGATCCTTCGAACAGCTCGACAATTAAGGCAAATCAGTTCAACGCCTATATGCATGCGATGAGCAGCAACTATCCCAAGGCGACCGCCTGGAACGAACTGGGCGACCGTGCCGCTGGTTCCAATTATTACAAGGCCGCCACCAACGCGGGCGAACTTGACTCTATCTTCCAGGACATCTCCCAGGAGATCACCCAGGGCGGTGGATTTCCTACCAATACGACCGAGGGAGCTGCGGACGAGAGCGGTTACATCACCTTCACGGACGAGCTCGGTGCCTATATGCAGGTCGACAATTTCGCCGATCTGGTGTTCGCAGACAAGCGGTTCACTGCGACCAAGGCGGCTGGTGCGGGCGATAACCCCGTGGACACCTATTCATATGAGGGTACGGGCGGCAACGCGCTGTATCCAAACGGCAATGTGAGCGACATCATCATCACGGTTCAGCGCAGCAAGGATCTTTCCCGCGGCGATAAGGTAACGGTCAAGATCCCCGCAAGCCTGATTCCGCTGCGCAATTTTACCGTTGAGCAGAATGCAGGCGGCAAGGGCTCGATGACTATCGACGAGGCGTTCCCCCTGCGCCTCTTTTATCGCGTGAGCCTGAAGCCCGAAGTTAAGACCATGCTCTCCACCGGCATGGTCGATGAAACCCTGAATACCTATCTGGGTACGCATCGCGACGGCAAGGGCAACGCTCTGTTCTATTCCAACCTCTACACGGGGACCGCAGGCGCAGCTGGGAGCGTTGGCAATACGACGGCACGATTCGAGCCCGCTGCGGGCAACACGTTCTATTACTTCACGAAGGATACGCCGATCTGGGCGGATGCCGATTGCTCCATTCCGTTGAAGGGCGAACCCAGCTCGCTGCTGACGTATTACTACCAGAGGGAGTACTATGCGGCTGCCGAGGGCGGTATCGAGCTGAAGAGCGAGGCCGTGCCCGTTAATGGGTCCAACTTCGGCACCATGTCCACCGACTGGGGTCGCGATGAGAGCGGGCAGGTCTTTATCAAGAAGGGCTCTCCGCGCTTGACGCGTATCGTGAACACCTCGCTTCCGAAGTCGGAGAATGTTACGAACACCGCTTCTGAAGTCATCAATCCCGAGTGGAATAGCTTGCAGGATCCCACGGCGATCAACACGCGACTTGGCAATAACGGCTTGCTGAAGATCGAGATGCCCGGCCAGCTGAACATCACGAAGAGCGCTCAGCTTGCGGCTGGTAAGAACCTCGATCCGTCGGTGCTCGAGACCGCCACTTTCAAGATGCAGATCAAGATCGACGGAGCCGCTGGTAAGAAGCTCGAGGCTGTTGTAAAGAACGCCCAGGGCGATATCCAGGGCGAGCCGTTCGAGCTCTGTTTCGACGCTCAGGGTATGGCTGCCCATAGCATCAAGAACAATGAAACGCTTTCCATTTTTGGCATCGACGCGAATGCTGCATACGAGGTCACGGAAGTTGAGATTCCCCAGGGATTCCAAGAGACCTCAAAGAAGGGCGATACGGGTGCGATAGCTGCGGGAGCCATCTCCAGCGCGATTTTCGTAAACACCTATGACGCGACGGCGGCATCGGTTTCGATGGCGGATTTCGGCACCTATAGGAAGGTATTCGACCGTTGGGATATCGCAGGCTCCTTCGATATCGTGCTGACTGCCGATGATTCCGCCAGCCCGATGCCTGCCGGCTCCGAAGATGGGGTCTGCCTGGTGAAGGCGACCGAGAAAAACGCCGAGGGGACGTTCGGCGACGGCGATGTCGAGTTCACCAAGGTGGGCAACTACACCTACTCCATTTATGAGCGCACCCCGAGTACGTTTATCCCGGGCGTTTCCTATTCTGATGCGGCGTATACCGTAACGGTTGCAGTGAAAGATGACGGAGCGGGCGCGCTGACGGCGGAGACCACGATGGTGCAGTCTTCGCTCGATGACGGCAAGGAGGTCGAAGACCCGAAACCGCTGGACCCGAAGGTGGCAACCTTCACTAATACGTTCAGCGTATCCGAGATCAAGGTCGGGCCCCTCGCTAAGAAGGCGTATACCAACAACGGCGGCCCATCCCATGCTTTGGTTGACGGCATGTTCGAGTTCAAGGTGAAGCCGATTGGGGAGAACGCGGAAAGAGCTCCGCTGCCCGATGGCTTGAAGCCCGATGACAGCGGCTATGTCTACGTGAAGAACGACGGCGAGTCCGTGGCGTTCGGCCAGGCAACCTTTACGGAAGCCAACGTAGGCAAGACCTATATCTATGAGATTAGCGAGGTCGTTCCTGCGGGTGCGACCGAGGGCAACGGATATACGTACCAGGGTATGACGTATGACCCCACGGTGTATCATGCGAAGTTCACGGTTGCCTCCGAGGAAGGAGGGGTATCCGGTTCTGATCAGCCCAGGGTGCACGTTTCGATTTCGTATGCCATGCAGGACGGATCTCCTATCGAGGGCGATCTGCCCGAGTTCGTTAATTCCTATGCGCCTGCTGCTGCAGTGATCGAGGGCGATACCGCGCTGACGGTGACGAAGCATCTGGTCGGCCGCAACCTCAAGAACGGCGAGGCGTTTGACTTCACGCTTGTTGCTGGAGATGACGAGACGACCCAGGCATTGAAGGACGACGTCGTCGTGTTTGGCGATAACAAGCGCGAGGACGCGGTGGTGACCACCGTCGATGCTCTCGACGAATCTCGTAGCGGTATGGCGACGTTTGGCAAGATGACGTTTACCATGCCTGGTGTATATCGATTCAATATCGAAGAGGAGACGCCCGTTGTCGACGGTGCTGGTATGACTTATGACCGTCATACCGCGCATGTGACCGTGACCGTTTCCGACAAAGATGGTCAGCTGGTGGCAAATGCCGTCTATAGCAACGGAGCGGGCAAGCCCACTGATACCGCCGACTTCACGAATATATATCGCGCTTCGGCGCGCTTGTCCGATACCATGACCCTGTCGGCGTCGAAGGTGTTGAACGGCAACGTCGGCGGGCAGGCTCGCGGGGAGTTCTCCTTCACCGTCGCCGGAGTCGATCATGAGGGAAGCGTCTCCGCTGCCGAGGCGAACGCCCGCATGGGAAAGGGCGACGGAAGCTTCTCCATCACGACCACAGTCGGCGTGACCGCTGAGAAGAGCGGGCTGCTGCAGGGCGTCTCCTTCACGCAGGATGATGTCAACAAGACGTTCAGCTACCTGGTGGACGAGGAAGCCGGTGATCTGGCGGGCATCACGTATGATCGAAACACTTATCGCCTGGACATCACGGTAGGGGACTATGGAAACGGTTCGCTGTATACCGAGATGAAGGTGATGAGGGTTGTCGATGGCATGGAGTCGCTTTTCGGCTCCTATGACAGCTCTGTCTCCGAGGTGTCGGTAACGCTCCCGTTTACAAACGACTACACGACGCAGCCGGTGACGGTTGATTTCGGCGAGCAGGCGAAGCTGTTCAAGGTACTCGAAGGCCGTGACTGGTTGACCAGCGATCATTTCGAGTTCACGATCACATCCGATAAGCTGACGACGCCGATGCCCGATTTCACGACGATCGAAGTGAAGGGTCGCGGCAAGAAGGCTGGCGAGGAGGTGCCCGTAGCGTTCGGGTCCGTGACGTATCGCAGCACCGGTGTCTTTGAGTACGAGGTGCGCGAGCTTGTTCCCTCGTCGCCTATCGAGGGCATAACGTACAGCGAAAACGTTGCCCGGATCGTTGTGCGCGTAACGGACAACGGCAAGGGCGCTCTTGAGGCGAAGGTATCTACTTCCGATACGGTCTTTACCAACGAATACAATTCCGAGTTGAACCACAATGATGCCGGCGGCGTGGTCGTTTCCAAGGTCACGCATGGTCACGATATGAGCAAGGGCCAGTTCCAGTTCCAGATCGAAGCCTTGGACGGCGAGGGCGTGACGGCGGCCGAGTTCGCCGAGCGCATCGGAATCGAGAACGGCACGACGGGCGTGGTCGGTAACAAGGCAGGCTCGGATGGCGAGGTCGTTAAGATGACGAACGACACCCCGCTCATCTTCACGCAGGCCGACGATGGCAAGACGTTCAAGTTCCGCATGAGCGAAGAGGGCGCTGACGGCAAATTCGGTACGGGTGGAACTGCCGATGGCTATACCTTCGATGACCGCACGTACACCGTCGAGATCGCCGTCGTTGACAACTATGACAGCACGCTGGAGCTCACTACCACGGTAATCACCTCACAGCCCGGCAAGAAAGACGTTGTGACGACTCAGAAGAGTTCCAAGGACGAGCCCGAGCCCACGATTCTGGCGTTTGAGAATTCCTATAAGGCGAACGGTGCGTTTGTGCCGACCGTTAGGAAGGTTCTCGCTGGTCGCAATATGAAGCAGGGCGAGTTCTCCTTCAAGCTGATGACGAACCCGCTTGACGGGACGTCTGCTCCTACAGAGGTTGCAACCGCTACGAACGACGCTGCCAAGGCGGGCGAGGTCGCAGCCATCCCGTTCGACGAGCTCCTCTATACGCTGGGCGACACGAACAACGAGCTGGACCTGAAGAAGCTTGCTGACGAATCGACCACCGGCCGCTATGTCGAAAAGGGCGCGACCGCCGATGGAAACCCTCAATACACGGTGCACTACACTGTTGCCGAGGTGACCGACGGGCTGTCGGATGGCAACGTTACCGCCGAGACCGAGCCTATCGACTTCACCGTGGTTCTGACGGATAACGGCGACGGTAAGCTGGAGCCTGCGGCGAGTTACGCGGAAGGCCTTACCTTTAAGAATTCTTATGAGTGGCCCGCCGTGGAGGTAGAGCCCTCTTCGTTCGCCGGCGACGTGAAGAAGGTGCTGAAGGGCAACCGCGACACGGAATTGACTGCAGGCGAATTCACGTTCTCCATGGAAACCGAAGCAGTGGATGGCGCTCGTCTCGACGATGTGACGAATGGCGAGGGTGCCACCTGGCCCGAGAAGGTGACGGCTGAGAACGGCGCCGACGGTTCCGTCGACTTCGGGACCATGTATTTCAGCCAGGCCGGTAGGTACAAGGTGACCATCAAGGAGGTCAAGGGTGATGACGCCAACGTGGCCTACGACGGTCATGCATTCACCTATACCGTCGAAGTGACCTACGACGCCGATAAGGGTGAGCTCGTCGCCTCTGCAGCGGATGTTACCGGGTCGCCCACGTTCACGAATGTCTACACCGCGCCGAATGCCAAGGACGCCCACCTCGAGAAGGCGCCGCAGGCATCGGTGAACGGCAAGCTCGTGGGCGTTGGTGACAAGATCGTCTACACCATCGACTGGGTGAACAACGCGGTCGACGAGAGCGGCGAGCCCGCCAAGGCCGAGGTGACCATTACGGATAAGGTTCCGGCTGGCACCAAGTATGTTTCCGCTGACGGCGGCACGCATGAGAACGGTATCGTTACCTGGAGCCTCGGCGAGCAGGATCCGGGCGCTTCCGGCACCGTGTCCTTTACCGTCGAGGTAACCGAGGACGCCGCAGCCGCAGGAACGGTTGAGAACACTGCTTCTATCAAGATCGGCAACACCGATCCTAAAACCACGAACAAGGTTGTGAGCAACGTCCCCGAGAAGACGGTCTCCAAGCCCGAGGGCCAGGATGACCCCATCAAGGTGGGCGACACGGTCGTCTACACCATCTCCTATAAGAACGGCGAGTCCGCGCCCGCCACGGTGACCATCACCGACAAGCTGCCCGAGGGCGTCACCTTCGCGGCGGCGCAGGACGGCGGCGCCTTCGACGAGGCGAGCGGGACCGTCACGTGGACGCTGGGCGGCGTGGCTCCCGGCGCCGAGGGCACCGTCTCCTTCACCGCCAAGGTGAACGAGTCCGCCCTGAAGGTCGACGCCACCAAGAACACCGCGACCGTCCAGGTCGGCAAGAACGGCCCCGTGGTGAGCACCAACACCACGCAGATCAAGGTCGGCACCGGTTCTCTGAAGGTTTCCAAGCAGGTCGTCTCTACGATCGAGGATGTGACGGCGCCGAAGGATACGCCGTTCACCTTTACGGTCTCTCTGACTGATGTTTCCGGAGCGCCGTTGCAGGGCACCTATGCCTATACGGGCGAGGGCGTTGAAGCCGGAAGCATCGCAAGCGGTGAATCCATCCAACTCAAGTCCGGTCAGTCCGTCGTCATCAAGGGGCTGCCCGAGGGCGCGAAGTATGCGGTCGAGGAAGCACAGGTAGCCAATTACTCCACTTCGAGCGAGGGGGCCAGCGGCGCCATCGCGAAGGGTTCGACCGTCGAGGCAGCGTTTACGAATTCTTATACGCCGAGCCCCGTCGTCCTCGGTGGCGACGACGCGCCGGTGGCCGCCAAGGAGCTCGTCGGCCGCGACTGGCTGAAGAGCGAATCGTATACCGTCCGGATCAGCGCGGTGACCGAGGGCGCGCCCATGCCCGCCTCCGACTCCGTGACGCTGAGCAAGAAGGCTGACGAGGCCGCGTTCGGCGACATCGCCTACGCCCGGCCCGGCACCTTCGAGTACAGGATCAGCGAGGCGGGCGAATCGGGTGACGAGAACCTCGCGTTCTCGAAGGCCGAGTACAAGCTGGTCGTGACCGTCTCCGCCAAGGGGTCCGAGCTCGCGGTCTCCTCCGCGATGACGCAGGTGAGGAACGACGAGGGCCAGGAGACCGGCACGGCCGTCGACAACGGCACCGCGGTCTTCAGGAACACCTATGAGAAGCCCGAGCAGAAGAAGGACGTCGCCCAGGCCGCGAACCCCGGCGCCTCCGTGGACGGCCAGCTGGTCCAGGTGGGCTCCGAGCTCGTCTACACCATCGGCTGGGCGAACGACGCGGTGGATGACGCCGGCGCCGCCGTCCCCGCGACGGTCGTGATCACCGACGAGGTCCCCGCCGGCACCGCGTACGTTGAGGGCTCCGCCGACAACGGCGGCGAGTTCCGGGACGGCTCCGTCGTCTGGAACCTCGGCGAGCGCGCCGCGAACGAGTCCGGCACCGTCTCCTTCAAGGTCGAGGTGACCGACGAGGCGCTCGACACCACGGTGGCGAACACCGCCTCGGTCAAGATCGGCCAGGACGCGCCCGTGCAGACCAACACCCCGGAGGTCTTCGTCCCCGGCAAGACGGTCGTGGGCGATAGCAATGGAACTGCGCAGGTTGGAGACACTCTCACGTATACCGTGAGCTATGCGAACCTGGAGGACCAGCCCGCCACGGTGAATATCACCGACGAGCTGCCGGAGGGCCTGACTTATGTCGATGGCACGGCCAGCGATGGCGGTGTGTACGACGAGGCCTCCCGCACCTTGAACTGGACGCTCAAGGATGTCAAATCCAAGGCGTCCGGTAAGGTGACGTTCGAGGCGAAGGTCAACGAGCATGCGATCATCGGCACTGATCCGGTGACGAACCAGGCGATGGTCCAGGTGGGCGACAACGCTGCCGTCAACACCAATACCACGTCGACCAAGGTGGAAACCGGCGTCCTCGCGGTCTCTAAGACTGTGAAGGTTGTCGAAAGCCAGGGTACGCAGATTGATGCGAACAAAGACTTCGAGTTCGAGCTCGATCTTGCTGACACCTCGGGTGCCCCGCTCAAGGGCTCGTATGCGATTAACATTGCGGGCGTCGACACGGTTATCGCGAGCGGTCAGACCTTCAAGCTCAAGCATGGTCAGAGCGCCCAGATTGGCGGCTTGCCGCAAGGTACAGCCTATACCGTGACCGAGGTGAACATCCCTGCTGGCTATACTGCCGATGCGGTGGAGAAGAAGGGCGTCATCTCCAACAAGATGGCAGCAGCCGACTTCGTGAACACCTATAAGGCCGCTTCCGTAACGCTTCCCGCAAAGGACGGCATGAAGGCCCTTGTCGAGCTTGAAGGACGTCCATGGAAGAAATCCGATGCGTTTACGGTAGAGCTCAAGGCGCTTGACGGTGCCCCGCTGCCCGTTGTCGAGGGTGCCTCGACGAGCACCACGGCGAACGGCGATACGGTGCAAAAGGCCGCAACTATGGATGCCAAGCAGGTAGAGTTCGGCTCAATCGAGTACACGTCTGCCGGGACGTATACGTACGAGATCGAGGAGATCATCGGCAATATCGGCGGCATCACGTATTCTCGTGCAAAGTATCGTGTGACCGTCAAGGTAGTCGATGAGGGGGATGGCACGCTGAGCGCCGCTATTGCCAACGGTTACGAGCTGCTGAATAAGCAGGACGGTTCTGCTGTCGAACCGGGCGATCCCACTGCTACCGATTCCGTTGCCCGCTTCATCAATACCTACGAGGCCGTGACCGAGCAGCCCGTCTCCACGGACGGTCTGTTCAGCAAGGTCCTGAACGGCCGTGATTGGAAAGAGAGCGACAGCTTCACCTTCGTTATCGAGCCGCAGGACGGCGCCCCCGCCCCCAAGGAGGCCGAGGCGACGCTGACGAGCCGGACCGATGAGGCGGGTGTCTCGGTGTCCTTCGGGTTCGGTGATATCGATTTCACATTCGACTCCATCAAGGATGTCGAGCCCAACGCCCAGGGCGTCCGTGCCAAGGACTTCATCTATACGGTGTCGGAGAGCGCGGGCACCATTCCCGGCGTGACGTACGATAGCCATAAGGCGACGCTCACGATTACCATTACCGATGCCGGGGACGGCATCCTGGTGCCAAGCTTCAAGCTTGAGAACGAAACCTTCGTTAACACCTACGGTTCCGGTGAAATCGTCGTCGATGAGATCAACACCACCGGCGGAGTTCAGGTGGTGAAGACCTTGACCGGTCGTGCGATCGCAGCGGGTGACTTCACGTTTACGATGGAGCCTGCGAACGAGAACGCTCAGGTAAAATTCGGCGAGGCGAAGTCCTTCCAGACTCTGGGCGCCGCGCTCGGTTCGAATGACGACCCCAATGTCTCTGTCGAGACGGTCAGAATCGCCACGGGCCTGAGGTTCGGTCTCAAGGACGCGGGCAAGACCTTTATGTTCAACGTTTTCGAGGTGAACGGAGGCAAGGCTGGCTATGACTACGATCAGCGGATTCATGAGCTTGAGTTTGCAGTTGCAGATGATACCGAGGGTACGCTGACGGTGGTTGTTAAGCTCGATGGCGACGTGGTGGCTACCTGGTCTAACACGATTGCCGCTCGATCGGCGGCCGAGGTGGCGAGCATCGGTTTCGAGAACGTATACGATGCTGGCCAGATCACGGTCGGCGGCGATGGCGAAGTCGACCTCTCGGGCAACAAGATCCTTACCGGACGTCCCATGGTCGCCGGCGAGTTCCATTTCAACGTGACGAATGCGAAGGGCGACGCCACCAAGGTGGTCTCTACCGGCACCAATGATGCTAATGGCAAGGTGACGTTCGACGGTATCACCTACACCACCGAACAGCTCAACCGCGATGCGGCGGCTGGCCTTGCGACGGTCGATCGCTCGGGCGATGCAGACGTCTACACCTACGTTTACACGATTGCTGAGGATGCAAGCCGCAATGATGCGGGAGTGGAAGTCGTTTCCGGCATGCAGACCGTTACCGTCACGGTGCGTGACGACCGCGCAGGCAAGTTGTCCGCTGAGGTTACGTACGCAGATGGCGGCATGACGTTCGAGAATGCATATGGTAAGGGCGCGACGGCCGAGGTTGCTATCAACGGCTCCAAGGTTCTGAGTGTCGAGTCGGGTGACAATGCACCTAACATCGAGGGCAAGTACACTTTCACGATGAGCGGATCTGATGGCGCTCCCATGCCCGTTGTGAAAACCGTCACCAATGATGCTGCTGGCAACGTCGCCTTCGGTAAGATCGCATATACCATGGAGAACGTCTTTGGCGACTCCGGAGCTCAGACGGCTTCTGTCGTGCGCTCCAAGACGTTTGCCTATACGGTGAGGGAGTCCGGTAAGGTAGCCGGCGTGACGAACGATGAGACTGTCAAGACCATCACGGTTACGGTGACGGACAATGGCGACGGCACGCTGTCCGCAGTGAAGAAGGGTGAGTCTGCGACGACGGACTTCACGTTTACCAACGTGTACGCCGTCAAGCCGCAGGAGAGCTCGCCCACCGGCGAGGATGGCTTCTCCATCACGAAGAGGCTCGATGGCCGCGCCCTGCGCGAGGGTGAGTTCGAGTTCATGCTCGTCTCCCAGGATGAAGATATGCCCGAGGTTGTGACCGCGCTCAACGATGCCGAGGGCAACGTTGAGTTCCCGGCGCTCACCTTCTCGCAGCCCGGCGTGTACACCTACGCCCTGGCCGAGGTCGATGGTGAACTGGGCGGCGTGACCTACGACACGTCGGTCTATAACGTCACGGCTACGGTGACCGACAACGGTGACGGTACGCTTTCGGTGGCGTGGGACGCTACCAAGGATGGCGTAGCAATCGAGAGCGACGGCGTGGTCTTCACCAACACTTATAAGGCGAACCACACCTCGCTGTCCTTTGCGGCCGCGAAGCTGCTGAGCGGACGCGATATCGTCGAGGGCGAATTCGCATTCGAGCTGGTAGAGGATGGCAGGGTCATCGCTACCGCGAAGAACGAGGCTCCCGATAGCCGCGGTATCGCCCAGGTCTTCTTCAAGGAGATCGCGTATTCCGAGGCCGGAGAGCACGATTACACGATCCGAGAGGTCAAGGGTGACGCCGAGGGCGTGACCTACGACGAGACCGAGTTCACCTATCATGTCGTGGTGAGCGATCCGGGCGACGGCCAGCTAGTGGTCGAGTGGACCGAGGGTGAGAACGGTGCGCCGGTGTTCAAGAACACCTACACCAAGCCCGGCGAGCCCACCCCCGCTCCTGAACCCAGCACGCCTGACGATCTTGCGCAGACGGGCGATATGATGGTCGCCGCGGTGGCTGCAGCTGCCGTTGCGGGTATCGGCGCGGTCGGCGCGGGCGTGCGCTTCCGCCGCAAGAAGAACTAAACGCCTAGCATCGTGGCTGCGACGAAGGTCGCAGCCACGTGCTTTTGAGAGAGCATGGGGCGCATCGGATGCGCTGAGAAGCGAAACACAAAGGGCCCGCTGGTCGTATGAACCAGCGGGCCCTAGCTTTGCTCGTGTGCGTGCCGAGAAACGGCGGGATGGACGGCTATTCGCCCAGCAGCTCCTTCTTGATGGAGGCAGCGGCCTTCTTGCCGGCGCCCATGGCGAGGATGACGGTTGCGGCACCGGTCACGATGTCGCCGCCGGCCCACACCTTGGGGTTGGAGGTGCGACCGTCCTCATCGGCCTCGATGAGGCCCCAGCGATTGAGCTGGAGGTCGGCGACCAGGCTCGCGAAGGGGTTCGCGCGCGTGCCGATGGCGGTGATCGCAACGTCGCAGGGGATGGCGAACTCGGAGTTCATCACGGGGATGGGGCGACGACGGCCGGAGGCGTCGGGCTCGCCGAGCTCCATGCGCTCGAGTTCGATCGTGGAGACGAAGCCGTCCGGGCCGGGCAGGAAGCGCAGCGGGTTGGACAGCTCGAGGATCTTGACGCCCTCCTCCTTGGCATGGTGCACCTCGGCGAGACGCGCGGGCATCTCGGCCTCGGTACGGCGGTATGCCAGGGTTACGCTCTCGGCGCCCAGGCGCAGCGCGGTGCGCGCGGCGTCCATGGCGACGTTGCCGCCGCCGAAGACCACGACGTTCTTGCCCTTGCGGATGGGCGTGTCGTAGACCGGGAAGTCGTAGGCATGCATGAGGTTCGTGCGAGTGAGGTACTCGTTAGCGCAGTACACGCCGGGGAGGTTCTCGCCGGGGACGTGCAGGAAGCGGGGGAGGCCAGCGCCCACGGCGAGGTACAGGGCGTCGAAGCCCTCCTCGTTGAAGAGCTCGTCGGCGTCGAACAGGCGACCCGCAACGGAGTTGTACTCGAAGTGAACGCCGAGCTGCTCGAGGCTGTCGATCTCGCGCTTCACGATCTTCTTGGGGAGACGGAACTCGGGGATGCCGTAGGTGAGCACGCCGCCGCCGGTGAAGAACGCCTCGAAGACGGTGACGTCGAAGCCCTCGCGGGCGAGCTCGCCGGCGCAGGCGATGCCGGACGGACCGGAACCCACGATGGCGACCTTCTTGCCGTTGCTGGGCTTGCACACGGGTGCGCGGCCGACCTCGCCGGCCATGTCGCCGACCATGCGCTCGAGCTGGCCGATAGCGACGGCCTCGCCCTTGCGGCCCAGGATGCACTTGCCCTCGCACTGGTTCTCCTGCGGGCACACGCGGCCGCAGACGGAAGGCAGCAGGTTATCGCCCTTGATGGTCTCGAGCGCGCCCGCCCAGTCCTCCTCGCGGATGCGGCGGATGAAGCCGGGGATGTTCACGCCGACGGGGCAGCCGTCCATGCAGAGCGGCTTCTTGCAGTCGAGGCAGCGGTTGGCCTCGGCGATAGCGTTTTCCTTGGTGAAGCCCGTGTCGACGGGACGGAAATCGCATGCGCGCTCGGCAGCGGGCTCCTCGTTCGGAGCGGTGCGGGGGGCGCCGATATTGGGGCGATACTTTACTTCTGACATGCGCAGGCCTCCTCGTGACGCTTGGTGGACAGGGCCTCTTCGGCGCGATAGCTCGCCTGGCGCTTGGCCAGGTCGTCCCAGTCAACGGCGCTCGCATCGAAGTCCGGGCCGTCGACGCATGCGAACTTGGTCTCGCCGCCGACCTCGACGCGGCAGCAGCCGCACATGCCGGTGCCGTCGACCATGATGGGGTTGAGGCTGGCGATGATCGGAATCTTGTGCTCGCGGCAGGTCTTGGCGGAGAACTTCATCATCGGCACGGGGCCCACGCAGAAGGCGTGGTCGATGGCGTCTGTCTCGCAGAGGCGAGCCAGCGGGAGGGTGACGACGCCCTGCTCGCCCATGGTGCCGTCATCCGTGGTGACGTACAGGCCGGCAAGCGGCAGCGCGTCGAACTGCTCGTGAAGGATGAGCAGGTCCTTGGTGCGGGCACCCATGATGACGTAGACGTTCTTGCCCTGCTCGCAGAGCATGCGGGCGACGGGATAGGCGATGGCGAGGCCCACGCCGCCGCCGATGACGGCAACGGAGTCGCCCTCGACCTCGGTGGGCTGGCCCAGCGGTCCGGTGATGTCGCGGATGAAATCGCCCTCGTTGAGCTGGGAGAGGCATTCCGTGGTCTTGCCTACGACCATGAAGATGAACTCGATCCAGCCCTCCTCCGGATTCCAGTTGGCGAAGGTGAACGGTACGCGCTCGCCCGTCTCGTCGATGCGCACCATGAGGAACTGGCCGGCGTGAGCCTTCTTGGCCATCCTCGGGGCGTGGACGCGGAACTCGAAGACCTTCTCCGAGAACTGCGTCTTCTTCAGGATTTCAAACATAGAACCCCTCTCTACCTTTGGGACGGCTTCGGCAGGCTTCGCCGCCGCCCCCTTTTGCAAGCAAGTGCAGCTGTACGCGCGCAAGACGTTGAACGCGCATACAGTATCCAGTATACCCCCGCGACAACAGGCGCCGAACGCATCGAGAGCGTAAATATGGCAAACGCCCGCGCGTGTTTCGGCGCATGGTTGCAGCGAGCGCGTTGTAGCTCCGCCGCGGGGAAGGGGTGCGTTCATGAAAAACGGGAGGCCGTTCGACCTCCCGTTCAGTTTCTCATTTGGATTCCCTTTGCGACGGCCTGCTCGGGGCGGCGGGGCGAGGTGGAAACCTTCGTCCCCTTCGTTTTGCCGGTGTCAGTGCTTGCCGTTGTTGCCCGCGCCGCCGTTCACGTGGTCGCGCGCGTAGATTACGCCCTGGGTGAGCGCCAAGCCGGCGGCGTCTGCCGCGCGGGCGCAGGTGGCTTCGAACTCGTCGAGCTCCTTGGGCCGGAACTGCTTGAGCACGAAATCGGCGACGGGCATGCGTCCCGGAGGGTTGCCGATCCCGACGCGGATGCGGCTGAAGTCGCGCCCGCCCATCTTGTCGATGATGGAGCGCAGGCCGTTGTGGCCGGCGTGCCCGCCGCCAACCTTTACGCGCACGTCGCCCTCGGGGATGTCGAGCTCGTCATGAATGACCAGCAGCTCTTCAACGGAGACCTGGTACTGGGCGCACAGCTTGGAGATGGGGCCGCCGCTCGTGTTCATGTAGGACTGCGGCTTGACGAGAACCACCTCGCGGCGCGCTCCGTCGGCATCGGGGTCGTGGACCTGGATGACGGCCGCCTCGGCGCCGAGTTGCGTCTTCCAGTAGGTGACGCCCGCCTGGCGGGCGAGTTCGTCGATAGCCTTGAAGCCGGCGTTGTGGCGGGTGTTCTCGTATTCGTCGCCGGGGTTGCCCAGGCCGGCGACCATGCGAATCTTCTTCGGGGTGGCTGCTGCCATACGTTCTCCTTCGCGAATCGTCTTACCACGGTCTATTGTGACGCGAGCTGCAGGACTGTCAAAGCTCCAGCAGATAAAAACGCTAAGAATGCCCAGCGCCGGACGAGGCGCTCCCGCGTCGTTTTGCCAAACCATGCAATCCACCGTACTATAGTGAACAGATGATGCACAATATCGAAAGGATGCGCGTTATGCCGCAGTACCGCGAGCTCACCGCAGGCGAGCTAGGGGTTGAGTTATTTGACCAGTTCGAGCGCAAGCAGGTCGTGACAGATTGCAGGCGCAAGGTCGATGGACGTTGGAAGGTGCTCCCAGACCCATTCGTGGACGATTGGACGCCGGGAGACTACGAGTACCTGGTGGCGTGCCTCAAGCGGACGCTGGAAACCGGGGGCGTGGTATGGGGTGCCTTCGTCGACGGCGCCCTCAAGGGGTTCGCCTCGGTTGAGCGCAAGGCGTTCGGCAGCGAGGCGCAGTATATGGAGCTCTCGAGCCTCCACGTCTCGAGCGATATGCGCCGCTGCGGCATGGGGGCGGTGCTGTTCCTGCTCGCTGCGGATTTCGCGCGCAACCTGGGCGTGAAGAAGCTGTATATCTCGTCGCATTCCGCGGTGGAGACCCAGGCGTTCTACAAGGCCATGGGCTGCGTCGAGGCGAGGGAGTACAGCGATGACCATGTGGAGCGCGAACCCTGCGACTGCCAGCTGGAGTACGTGCTGTAGGGTCCGACGGAGGCGCTGGCGGCGTCCCTCCGGTCCGCGGTGGGGCATGCGACGGCACGCGACGGCTCCCTTGACAACGCGGAGATGCGAAAGCGCGCCCGGTCGGCGATGGTCGACCGGGCGCGCTGCTTATGCGCGGTATGTTCGAAGCGCGAACGCCTAGAGGGCGAAGTCGCCGCCGACCAGGGTGGAGACGGAGCGCTCGTGGTACACGGCCTTGATGGTCTCGGCGAACTCGCCGGCGACGGAGATGGTCTTGATCTTGCCGGCCTCCTCGACGGGGATCGCGTCGGTGACGACGCACTCGACGATGGGGGCGTCGTTCAGGCGCTCGACGGCGGGGCCGGAGAAGATGCCGTGGGTGGCGCATACGTAGATGTCGCCGGCGCCCAGGGCCTTGAGCTCCTTGACGTTGGCGCACAGGGTGCCCGCGGTGTCGATCATGTCGTCGTTGATGATGCAGGTCTTACCCTCGATGTCGCCGATGATGCCCATGACCTCGGCGGCGTTGTGGCGCGGACGGCCCTTGTGGGCGATGGCGAGGCTGCAGCCGAGCATGTCGGAGAGCTTCTTGGCGGCCTTAGCGCGGCCCACGTCGGGGGAGACGACGACCAGGTTGTCGGTGTCGAAGTTCATCGCGTTGTAGTAGTCGGCGAACAGGGGCAGCGCGGAGAGGTGGTTGACCGGGATGTCGAAGAAGCCCTGGATCTGCCCCTGGTGCAGGTCGAGGGTGATGATGCGGTCGACGCCGGCGGTCTCGAGCAGGTTGGCCACGAGGCGGGCGGTGATGGGCTCGCGCGGGCCGGCCTTGCGGTCCTGGCGGGCGTAGCCGTAGTGCGTGATGACGGCGGTGATGGAGCGGGCCGAGGCGCGCTTGGCGGCGTCGGTCGCGATGAGGAGCTCCATCAGCATGTCGTTGACGTTCGCGCCGGCAACGGACTGGATGAGGAAGACGTCGGCGCCGCGGACGGTCTCGTCATAGCGGGCGTAGATCTCGCCGTTGGCGAACTGCTTGAGCGTGAGGCCCGAGAGCTCGACGCCGAGGAGGTTCGCGATCTTCTCTGCAAGCGGGCGGTTGGAGGAACCCGAATAGACGCGGAGGATCTTGTTCATATCCACAGTCTTCTTGGGATCGGTTGTTGGCATGTCTTCTCCTTTAGTTGCCACGGCACCTTACCTGCTCAATATAGTACCGATTCTGGCGGCGTGTAGGGCATTATTCGCACCACGTGCAAAAACTGGGCGCCATCGGTGCCCGCCGAGGGGTCCGATGGCGCCCGTGGGCGGCGACCGGTGCGCAGCAGCGCGCAAGCGGCCTCGCGCACCGCTGCCCGCGATGGCGCGCTAGAGGCGCGCGCGGCGCAGCTCGGTGTAGCCCTCGACGATGCGCTGGTCGTTGCGCTCGACGGCGAGGGCGCCGGAGGGCACGTCGCGCGTGATGCAGCTGCTGGCGCCGACGACCACGTCGTCGCCGATGTTCACGGGCGCGACCATCATGGTGTCGGATCCGATGAACGTGCGGTCGCCGATGGTGGTGGCGTGCTTGTTCTTGCCGTCGTAGTTGCAGGTGATAGACCCGGCGCCCACGTTGACGTCGGCGCCCATCGTGGTGTCGCCGATATAGGAGAGGTGCGGCACCTTGGAGCCCACGCCGATCGTGGACTTCTTGATCTCGACGTGCGTGCCCACGTGGGCGCGGTCGAGCAGGTGCGTGCCGGGGCGCAGGTAGCAGCGCGGGCCGCAGGTCACGCCGTTCTCGATGACGACGTCGATGGCGACGGTCTCGTCGAGCGAGCAGTTATCGCCGGCGGTCACGTCGGTGAGGCGGGTATTGGGTCCGAGCTGGCAGCTCTCGCCCACGGTGCAGGCGCCGATGAGATGGGTCTGCGGCCACACGACGGTGTCGCGGCCGATGCGCGCATCGGGACCGATCCAGGCCTGGGTGGGATCGATGAAGGTGACGCCCTCGGTCATGAGGCGCTCGTTGATGCGGTCGCGTGCGATGGCGGTGAGCTCGGCGAGCTGGACGCGGCTGTTCACGCCGAGGCCGTCGCGGTAGTCGTCGCAGTGGAAGATGCTCACGCCGTGGCCGTGGCGCTTGAGGATCTCGAGCATGTCGGGCAGGTAGTATTCGGACTGCGCGTTGTCGTTGGTGACCTCGCCGATATGGGCGGCCAGCAGGGCGCCATCGAAGGCGTAGCAGCCGGCGTTGCACTCGAGCAGCTGCGCGTCCTGCTCGGGCGTGCAGTCCTTCTGCTCGATGATGCGCTCCACCACGCCGTCGGCGTCCAGCTGGATGCGGCCGTAGCCGAAGGGGTCGGGCGGCGTCATGGTGAGCACGGTTGCTGCGAGGGAGCCGTCGGCGACGGTCTCGGCGAACATGCGCACGGTGTCGGCCTGGATGAGCGGCAGGTCGCCGTTGAGGACCACGACCGGGCCCTCGCAGATGCCGGTCGCCTCGAGCGTCACGCGCACGGCGTGACCGGTGCCCAGGCGCTCGGTCTGCTCGACGGTCTCGACCGTCACCGGGCCGGCGGCATAGGCTTCGTCCAGGATGGCGCGCACCTCGTCGGCGTGGCTGCCCACGACGACGACCACGCGCTCGCACCCGGCGGCTATGGTGGCGTCGACGACCCAGCGGATCATGGGCTTGCCGAGGATCTTATGGGAAACCTTGGCGTGGTTCGATTTCATGCGGGTGCCCTCGCCGGCGGCGAGGACGATTGCGGTCGCGTTCATATGCACTTCCCCTTGTTATCGTGTTGTGCTGCGGCGATGCGCCGTATGGTCCCGATGATACCGCAGGCCCCGCGCGGGACGCGGCGCGGGGGGAGACGTCTGCAGACAATAACGATATGTGGGCGCTGTGCGCATGCATCCGCGTCGGCATGCGCGCCCGATACAATGGTGGGCACAGGGCAGGGCGCCGCGCGGGCGCGCGGGAGATAGAGGGGGACGCCCCATGGCATATCCGGAAGAGCATCAGGTGGACGGGCGCGCGACGCGCGACGCGGCGTCTCGCGGCGTGACGCGGCGCGAGCTGCTGGCGGGTGCCGCGGCGGCGGC
>URKM01000015.1 GCA_900548365.1 uncultured Collinsella sp.
CTACTTCTCCGGCCAGAGCGTCATCGTGGACGGCGCCAACAGCATCATGCCGTAACGCGCACGCACGGCAATCGAAGCACCCCCATGCGACGGGCCCCTCGCCTCGAGGGGCCCGTTGTCATGCAGCGGCCTGCTACGGCAGCGCCGCCGCGGAGCAAAGCGGGCGGGCCCGGCGGGATCAGGCGCCCGCGATCGTTGCGCTCGCGATCGTTGCGCCCGCCACCATCACCACCGCCGCGATGGCTAACGCGGCGGCGACCCCGTAGCGCCACCAGTCCCACTTAACGAGAACCCAGCGATAGAACCAGTCGCGCGGCAGCTCATCCGACGACGCGCGCCCCTCCAGAAACGCCACCACGTCCGTCGCCGCCATAAGGTTGCGCGCCCTCAAGACCCGATCCCTGCTGAACGTCGCCTTCCACATGTACGCCATGACAACAAACTGGATAACGAGGAGCACCAGGTTGCATCCCTGATAGGACGCCTCGGTTCCCACTCGATCGCGCAGTCCCACGCGGACCAAGGCGAGCGCGATGAGCGCCGCCACGCAGGCAACGTCGATGATGAAGGAACGCAGCAGCGACCGTCTATCGTCTGCTGCAGCACGTGCCAGCTCCACGGCATCGCCACCGAGCAGATCATCCACCGTCGTGCCGAAGACGTCCGCCAGCAGCTGCAGGCTATGAATGTCCGGCAGCGTCACGCCGCGCTCCCAATTACCCACCGTTTGCCGCGTGGCAAAAACAGCCTCGGCAAGCTGCGCCTGAGTCAAACCCGCCTTCTCGCGATGCTCTCGAATTCGCGGACCCACGCTCATGTTCTGCATAATCGGCACCCCCCCCCTAAAGCGCGCGCCGGGCATCACCTTTCGCGAAGTTATACTCCATAGAGACCATCGCCGCGCTCGAACGTAACAATAGGGGCATGGCAAATGTCTTTGCCATGCCCCCGAGCTGGGAGATCGTCACATGGAGGCCTATATTGGAGCCTCCAACGAGCACCTGCCGCCAATCTGAGGCGAGCGCCCGTTCTCGGAAAAGTGCCCATTCTCAGAAAAGTGCCTGTCTCCTTTTTGAGGCGGTTGCCAATCTGAGGTTTAGGCGTAAACGATGGCGATGTAGACCGCCGCGAGCGCCACGAGGAACAGCGTGTACAGCGCGGGGATATTGGTGAGGATCGTGCGGTAGAAGACGTTATTCGGCGGCTCTTGGCCCGCTGGATAGCCCTCGACGAACATCATGATCTCCACGGCATCGCCCAGCTCGCGCCCACGTGCGATCTCGCGCATGCGCCTCGCGACGGGAATCGAGAACGCAGCCAGGGTGATCCGGATGCCGTTGCACGCAAGTCCCGCCGTATAGTTCGGCTCGCCACGCAGGAACGCCACGTCCGCCACGCTCACGACGAGGTAGAGGACGAACAGGACGGCGAGCGCAGCGAGGCACCGCGTGAGCTGGCGGCGGGCCTCGGTTGTCTCGCGCGCGATGGCGGGAACCTCGTCGCCCAAAAGCCCGTCGACGGTGGTGCCCAGCGCCTGGGCGACCAGCTGCAGGCTCTGAACGTCGGGAAGCGTCTTTCCACCCTCCCAGTTGCCGACCGACTGCCGCGTGACGAACGCGGCGGCGGCGAGCTCGGCTTGCGTCATGCCCGCCCGTTCACGGCATGCACGGATGCGTGCGCCCACGGACTTTGCTACATCCATATCAGCCTCCTATCCTCGTTCCCTCTACCTTAATCCCCTTTCCCCCGATATTCCCAATCAAGGCATGACGAGATGTCAAAGGTGCTTTGCATGCCCTTCCCACCTGGTTGTTCCTCAAATTAGGGACAGGCACTTTTCCGAGGCACTGACCCAACCGCACCGCCAGATTGCCCTGGCAGTCCGAAACAGAGGCTACGAGGTACGCCTCACATTAGCGCCTGTCGGGACCTCGGACAAAAACTCGCACATTAGCGTCTGTCCGTCTCAAATAAGCGCCTGTCCCCAATCTGAGGCGGTCTCCGATATGAGGCGCGCGCCCGTTCTCAGAAAAGTGCCTGTCCCCTTTCTGAGGCGGTCGCCTATTTGAGACGGCTCCGCTTCGAAGAGGCAACCAAAAAGCGCCCCCGAAACGGAGGCGCTTCTTGGCAAACGATGGATGGAGACGAGCAGGCCCTACGCCTCCTCGGCCTCCGTTGCGGCAGCTTCTTCCGCCTCGGCTTCGGCACGAGCCTCACGACGGTCGGCAAAATTGTTGACGCCGGCGCAGATGCACAGGGCGAGCGCCACGGCACCGCCGATGATGGCGAGCAGGATGGGCGGAACGCCCACCATGATGATAGGATCGGTCATCTTCAGTCCCCCTTACACGAACAGGCCGCCGGCGATGCCCGCGACGCCCGTGAAGGCGAGCGCCATCAGCGACGCGGTGATCAGCGTGATGGGCAGGCCGCGCAGCGCATGCGGAACCAGGCGCTCATCGATGCCGTTGCGAACAAAGGCGAACAGCACCACGGCGAAGAACAGGCCGAATCCCGCGCCCAGGGAAGCACCCAGGGCGGACGAGAACGTCAGCGTATCGGCCACCGCGCCGTTCGCCAGCGGAACCGCCAGCACGGCGGCATTGCAGGCCAGCACGGTGCAGGAGCGAAGGATGCGCGTGCGCTCCTCGGAGGATTTACCGGCACCCATGATGGTGCCGCCCACGAAGATGGCGCCGGTGCTCGCGAGCACGCAGCCCAGCGGAGCGAGGTAGGACACGCCCCAGGGAAGCAGGAAGCCCGCGTACAGCGGCCAGCCGATGAGGCCCGCAACCGCTACGGCGATGCCGAGCAGGCCGCCCATGCGAACGGCCTCCTGCGGGCGCTGGGCCACCAAGATCACAGAGACCATAGCGATGAGCTGCGCGAAGACGATATTGTTATCGAACGCGGCGGTAAAAAAGGCATTGAGGAACTCCATTAGCGTCCACCCTCCTTCGCGTCATCGGACTTGGCGCACGCATCGCAGATGGACTGCACGAACGCGGCGACCAGAGCGAGGACGAGCAGCGAGCCAGCGGGCTTACCGAAGATGGACAACGGGGACGCGGCGAGCTCGGGCATGGTCAGGCCGAACACGACGCCGGTGCTGAACATCTCGTTGATGAAGCCCACGAACACCAGCGTCGCCAGCGCGCAGAGCGCGGCGAACGCCGCGGTGCCGATAGAGGAACCGCAGGCGGGACGCGCAGCGAAGCCGTCGCGAGCGACAAACACCACGGCCATGGCGTTCACGCAGGTAAGCGGCAGGTAGATACCGAGCGCCTCGTGGACCGCGGGATCGGCGATGCGGACCGCGAAGCTCACCAGCACCGAGATGGTGGCGCCCACGAGGAGGGTGACCGGCAGGTAGGAGAACGCACCGGTAAAGCGGCGGGTCAGCGGCGCGATGACCGCCATCGCCAGGATGGCGACGGCCGTGGCAAGACCCATGTAGATCCCGTTGGCCGTCGAGGTCGCGACGAACAGTCCGGGCAGTGCAGCGGCCACGACGACGAAAGCGGGCGTGCGGACGAACGCCTCGACGCGCTCATCCTGCTCGCGCAGGATATTCTCATTCAGAGCCATCTTATTTGCCTCCCATCTGCGCGAAAGCCTCGAAAGCGATGTTGAGGTCGGCGACGACCGCCTTGGCGGTGAAGGTGGCGCCAGTCACACCGTCCACCTCGGTCTCCCCGCTGCCGGGCTCGTCGACCGTCAGCACGCCCTCGGCCGCAAGGTCCGCGAAGCTGGCGAAATACTCGTCGGTGAGCGCGTTGGTGCCGATGCCGTCGGTCTCGTCCTCGGCAACCACCTGGATGCCGGCGACGGTACCGGACGAGGTGATGCCCACCATGAGCTCGACGTCGCCGTGATAGCCCTTGGACTGGACGTCGAAGACGTAATCGCCGGCGTCGGTCTTGTAGACGGAGTTGAGGCCCTCGACCGCCGGGGCGGCGACCTTCTCAAAGGTCGCATCGGGGAACAGCAGGGCGCGCTGGGCGCCGCCCTTCGATTCGTCGAGCTTCGCATCGGATGCCGTGAACGCATCGGTCAGGCCCCAGTGCGCACCCGCGGTCACACCGCCGCACACCACGGTAGCGACGAGCACGAGCGCGAGCGTGTAGAACGCGCCGTTGCGATGGCGCGAAAGCCAGGAGTTAGACGAGGGCATTCTTCACACCTCCCACCGGACGGGGACGGGTATAGCGGTCGATCAGCGGCACGAACATGTTCATGAACAGGATCGAGAAGGCCACGCCCTCGGGCGCGGCGGCGAAGAGGCGCACCAGCGACGTGATGACGCCGCAGCCGATGCCGAAGATGATCTTGCCCTTCGGCGTCATAGGCGTGGTGGTGTAGTCGGTCGCCATGAAGAAGGCGCCGAGCGCCAGGCCGCCGGACAGCAGCTGGAAGACGACGTCCTCGCCGGCGATGCCCATGATGAGCGCGACGGTACCGATGAACGGCACGGTCGCCCAGGCGTCGACGACCTTGATGGCGAGCAGGAACAGGTAGCCGATGAGCAGCGTGATGATGCAGGTCTCGCCCAGAGCGCCCGCGTGGTTGCCCAGCAGCAGGTCCATGATGCTGTAGGGGTTGGACTCCATCGCCAGCGGAGTGGCGCCGGTGATAGCGTCGAGCGGCTTGCCCGCGACATCCGGGTAGGAGGACAGGGCGCTGGGCAGCGCGACCATCACGAAGATGCGCGCGGCGACGGCCGGGTTGGCGAAGTTGTTGCCGATGCCGCCGAACATCATCTTGACGACGACGATGGCGAACGCCGTGCCCAGGATCGCGACCCAGAAGGGGCACGTCGCCGGCAAGGTGAACGCGAACAGCATCGCGGTGACCACGCAGGACATGTCGCCCGCCGTGGACTCGCGGTGCATGATGGCGCAGCACAGGTGCTCGCAGACGAGCGCGGTGGCGATGCATACGAGCACGAGCAGCGGAGCGCCCAGGCCGTAGAGCCAGGTCGCGGCGAGCAGCGTCGGCACGAGGGCCAGGCAGACGGCGCCCATGATCTTGAACGTGGACGCGCTACCGTGGAAGTGCGGCGAATCCTCGAAGATGAGATTCATACGTTACGCCTCCTTCGCAGGCTGGGTGAGGCGGGCGACCTCGCCGCGATAGGCTGCCTTGCCCTCGCGAATCGAGGCGGTGATGCGCCTGTGGGCGGGACAGGTGAACGCGCAGGAACCGCACTCCATGCAGTTCATGACCGCGAGCTCGTCGAGCTCGACGGCGTCATGGCGGCGGCTGGCGGCATCGAGCGCGTACGGCATGAGGCCGAGCGGGCAGACGCGCACGCAGCGGCCGCAACGGATGCAGGGGGACTCCTCGGGGAGCTCGGCATCCTTGTCCAGGCACAGAATCGCGTTGTTCGCCTTGAGGATGGGGCAGTCGATATCGGTGACGGTGCGACCCATCATCGGGCCGCCCATGATGATCTTCCTGGGATCCTTCACCAGACCGCCGGTCGCCTCGATGACGTCGCGGACGCTCATGCCCAGCGGCACGCGGTAGTTGCCCGGCTTCGCGACGCAATCGCCCGCGAGGGTGAGCGTGCGGCGCACCAGCGGCACGCCGTAGCGGAAGTACTCCTCGACACGGGACACCGTGGTCACGTTGAGCACCAGGCAACCGGCATCGACGGGCAGGCCGCCCGCGGGAACGGCACGGCCGGTGGTCGCCTCGATGAGGACCTTCTCGCCGCCCGCCGGGTACTTGGTGGGAACCATGAGCACCTCGACGAGGTCGCCGACGCCCTTGTCGGCGATCGCCTTGTTGAGAGCGTCGACCGCCTCCGGCTTGTTATCCTCAACGCCGATGACGGCGGCGGGGATATCGAGCGCGCGCGCCGTGCGCACCACGCCGTCGATTACGCGCTCGGCGTGCTCGATCATCTGGCGGTAGTCGCTCGTGATGTAGGGTTCGCACTCCATGGCGTTGATAACCACGAAGTCGAACTTCTTACCCTCGGGCGCGCGCATCTTGAACCACGTGGGGAACGAGGCGCCGCCCAGACCGACCACGCCGGATTCGCGTACGCAGTCGATGAACTCGTCCTTGTTGCTGTAGGTGGGAACCGCGAGCGCGGGGTCGTTCTCCATCTTGCCATCGGATTCGATGGTCACCACGGGGGCGGTCGCGCCCGTGGGCAGCTTCTCGGTTGCGACCGAGGTCACCGTACCCGAGATGCTCGCGTGGATGGGGGCGTAGAGCCCCTGTCCGTCACCGATCTTGGTGCCCACGTACACGTGGTCCCCTGCCTCGACGCACGGTGTGCACGGCGCGCCGATGTGCATGTTCAGCGGGATGCGAACCTGCTTGGGAGGCTCGATCCATGTGCAGGGACAATCCCGCGTGTCCTTGCACTGGGGCGGATGGACGCCGCCCAGCGTCTTATGAAGAGAGAACATTACTCCCCTTCCTGTCCTCTTCCTCGACCACCGCGCTCATGAAGCGCGACAGCAATGTCCAATGCTTCATTCTAACGTCTTTATTCCGACGTTTGAACACGTATCATTATTCAAGAATCAGAATAATGCGGATAGAGTGGCGCGTTTCGACAGAAAAAGGGGGCACCCATGGGATGCCCCCGATCGTTTTGGACCCCACCGGGCCTTTTGTCGAGCCGACGTCTATCCGAGCGGATTGGAGCCGCGGCCCATGAGCTCCTCGAGATAGCGCAGGAACTCCTCCTCGGTCATGGAGTTGCCGGCGGCGTCGCCAGACGAGACATCCTGCTGCTCGGTCTGGAGCGCCTCGTCGGAACCGAGCGTGACCTCGAGCTCCTTGGTTTCGTTGCCGCGCACGACGGTGAACTTCACCTTATCGCCCACGTTGTGCTCGCGCAGCGCGATGATAAGACCATCTGCCGAAACGACGCTGTCGTCATCGATCTTGGTGATCACATCGTTGGCCTCGAGGCCTGCTTCCGCTGCGGGGCCGTTCTCGACCGTCGATACCACCAGCGCGCCCTCGGTGACGGCGAGGCCGTTCTTACGTGCGGTCATAGCGTTGACCGAGGTGAGGTTCACGCCGAGATACGGGTGGACCGGGGTCTTGCCGTCGACGATCTGCTCGGCGATGTTCACCGCGTAGTTCACCGGAATCGCGAAGCCGACGCCCGAGCTCGACCCGGAATAGGACTCGATGATCGAGTTGATGCCGATGAGCTCGCCCTTATCGTTGACCAGCGCGCCGCCCGAGTTGCCGGGGTTGATCGCCGCATCGGTCTGGATCATGTTGGCGTAGATGGACGTGCCGCTCGTAGAGGGCAGCGCGGTGGAACGGTACAGGGCGCTCACGATACCGGTAGACACCGACTGCTCGTTACCGAACGGGCTGCCGATCGCCATGACCCACTCGCCCACCGCAAGGTCGCTCGAATCGCCGATCTCGATGGGGGTCAGAGCGCTCTCGTCGACATCCTTCAGACGAATGACGGCGAGGTCGCTCGATTCGTCGGTGCCGACGAGCTCCGCCTCGTAGCTCTCCCCGCCCATGGAGACGGTAAGCGCCGTGGCATCGGCGATAACGTGGTAGTTCGTCAAGATGTTGCCCTCGGAGTCGAGCACGACGCCCGAACCGATGCCGCCGGAGCTCTGAGACTCGCCAGTGGCGGTGATCGACACGACCGACGGCTGCGCCTTGGCGGCGACCGTCTCCGCAAGCGTGGTGTCCTCGGGATCGATCTGGATGGTCTGGGTGGTGCCCGACGACGCCTCGACGTTCTCATCGGTGATGCGGAACGCGCCGGACATGACGAGCGCGATCACGAGCACCGCGCCCACGACCAAGCCGCCGAACGCGGCGACGAACACGGGGAGCTTCTTCGTACGGGTCTTCACGACCGTATGCTTCACCGTCTCCGTCTCGGGGGCGGCATGCTGCGGCGCGGGCTCGCTCCACGACGACGCCGCAGAGGAGCTCTGGACCGGCGTGGATTCGATCTCTACACGGGGAGCGGCACCGGGCGTCGGCAGGTCGCCGAGCCCATCGGGCCGCTGGGGCATTTTCTCGTCACTCATGGGTCTTCCTTTCACAGGCACCAATCTCTAGCACCGTTGTACCCCAACAAGAGCGAAGCCAGCGGGCCCATCGGAAAGGATTAACTCTTTCACAAGCCCCTTAAGTAATTCGTAACGGTCTATGTCCGCACGCCGACCAACCGGCGAGCTAGTCCTTGAACAGGTAGCCCACGCCGCGGACCGTGTTGATATGGGCCGCGATCTGGGGGCCGACCTTGGAGCGGATGCGACGGATATGGACATCCACCGTGCGCGTGCCGCCGCAGTACTCGAATCCCCACACGCGATGCAGCAGGACCTCGCGGCTGTACGCGCGGTTGGGATGCGTAGCCAAGAAGGAGAGCAGCGAGTACTCCATGAGGGTCAGGTCGACCGGCTCGTCATCGAGATACACCTGATAGGTTGCCAGGTTGATGGTCATGCTGTCGACATGCAGGATCTCGTCGCCGGCGAAGGGGTCGTCATCGCCCAGCAGCCGACGCGTGCGCAGCTCGAGCTCCGCGGGGCTCGCACCCGAGCAGATGAAGTCGGCGCGGGCGTGCGCGGGCACGTGCAGGCCGGCAATCGCATCCTCGTCGACGATGAGCAGCATGGGGATGCCGCCGCGTCCGTCCAGCCATTTGGCGATCTGCTCCAAGCGGTCCGACCGCACCCCGTCGGTATCGAGCAGCAGGAGGTCGAAATCGTGCGCGGCGGACGGAGAGTCTGGGGTCGCCGCGAACACCTCGGCGCCCATCGTCGCCGTCAACGTCCGAGCGAACTCATGAAAGCGCGTCGTGCGCGCCATGAACAGAATATTTTTATCGGACATTGGCACCCCCGTTCGATGCGGACACGCCGACCTCTCGGCATGTACTGGAATAGTATCGCATCAAATGCGACCAGCTAAGGACCTCGGACTAAGAATTCGCGAGGTAGTGCTTGATTTCCCACTCGGTGATGGTCGAGGAATACTTCTCCCACTCCTGGCGCTTCTTCTTGAGGAAGAAGCCGTGGATATGGTCGCCCAGCGTCTCGCGCATCAGCCCGGACTCCTCGAAGCAATCGAGCGCCTCGGACAGGTTGCGCGGAAGCGGCTGGATGCCGCGACGGCGCAGCTCGGCGTCGGACAGCGAGGCCAGGGCGCTCGTCCCCTCCTCGGGAAGCTCAAGCCCGCGCTGGATGCCGTCGAGACCGGCGGCGAGCGTGACGGCGTTGACGAGGTAGGGGTTCGCCATGGGATCGGGGGTGCGCAGCTCGATACGGCTCGAGAGATGCTTGCCCGGCTTGTAGATGGGAATGCGGATCATCGCGGAACGGTTGCGCATGCCCCAGGTGGCGTAGGCCGGCACCGTCGCGCCGCCCGTCACCAGGCGCTTGTAGGAATTCACCGTGGGGTTGGTGATCGCGGAGATCTCGGACGCATGGGCGAGGATGCCCGCCATGTAGCTCTTGGCGATGGGAGACAGATGGTACTCGGGGTCGTCCTCGCCGTAGAACACGTTGTTGCCGCCCTTGTCGAAGAGGGACTGGTGCAAAAACATCGCACTCGACGCCTCGTTCGCGATGGGCTTGGGCATGAAGGACGCGTGCACGCCCGCTTCATATGCCTCGAGGCGGATGACGTGCTTCGCCGTCATGATGGCGTCGGACATGGAGAGCGCCTCGGCATGGCGCAGCGAGATGCCGTGCTGGGAGCGCCCGGACGAATGGAAGGTGTACTCGACCGGAACGCTCATCTTCTCGAGCATGAGCACGGTCGAGCGGCGCAGGTCGCGAGCGGAGTCCGACGGCGTGAGGTCGAAATAGCGCACATCGTCGAGGGGCTCGGGCGTGGTCTCGTTAGGAAAGTAGTAGAACTCGAGCTCGGCGCCCACGTTCATGATGAAGCCGGCCTTCTCGGCCTTGTAGAACATGCGCCGCAGGCATTCGCGCGGATCGCCTGCGAAGCGCTTGCGATCGGGTGTGCAGACGTCGCAGAAGATGCGGGCGGCACCATCGTGCTTGGGGCGCCAGGGAAGAACCTGGAATGTCGAGGGATCGGGGAACGCGAGCATATCGGCCTCGTCGGGGGAGGCGAAGCCCTCGATCGCCGAGCCGTCGAATCCGATGCCCTCGTCGAACGCCACCTCAAGGTCCTCCGGTGCGATCGCGAAGCTCTTGAGCCTGCCCAGGACATCCGTGAACCACAGGCGGACGAAGCGAATGTCGCGCTCCTCGACCGTGCGGAGCACGAAGTCGATATTCTGCTGCTGATCCATGAGGCACCCTTCCACGTAGCGCGTGCGCGTGTTCCAAAGCTAGAGTGCGATTGTTTCACATATTTGTTTCGGCAGCGTTTCCCAGCGGATGCGTCGAGGCGCGGCGACGCCCGCCCGCATCAACCGAAAACGACGGCCGCACCTTTCATCCGCCCGCGCCGTCGGGCGCTAGAGACCGCGCCCCAGGCGGTCGGCGATCTCGTCCGCCCCCTCTGCAGCGGGGCAGCCTCCCCGCCGAGACGCGGAGCATCCCGAGCAGGAGCCGGAGCACGAGCCCGTGCTCCCGCAGTCGCCACAGGTGCCCTTGTGCCTGATGCGCAGCACCACGGCGATAAAGGCCGCGCCGATCACCGCGAGCAAGATGATATCGATAGGACTCATGGCTCCTCCTTTGTTTACTGAGACTAACTTTAGCGCAAGCGCACGACGGCCCGACCTCTCATCATCCGCGCAACACAAAAACGCCGCACCCCGCATGGCATATGGGGACGCGGCGTTTTGATAACAGCAGCGGGCATGGTGGAACAGCCCCGCGACGGCACGGCGTTACGCAGAGGCACCCGCCGGGGCCATGCGCTCTACCGCGTCGTCGTCCCAGGCGCCCTTGGGCATGGGGCGGAACAGCTGGAACAGGATGGCCAGCGCGAAGAGAGCGGCGACCACGGTCCAGATGCTGAAGACGCCCTGGGCGGCGAGGTAGAACTGGTTGATCATGAGGCCCACGACCCAGGCGAAACCGCACTCGTAGCCCAGCGCGACGGCGGTCCACTTGGCAGAGTTCATCTGGGCGCGGATGGTGCCCATGGCAGCGAAGCACGGGGCGCACAGCAGGTTGAAGGCGCCAAAGGCGGCGATGGCGCCGGCGCTGGGGAAGAGCGCGGCGAACGCGGCCCACAGGCTCGGGTCGGTCTCGGTGGCGTCGGCCAGATGTAGCAGCGACGCGGCGGTGGCCATGACGTTCTCCTTGGCGACCAGGCCCGTGATGGACATGGCCGTCGCCTGCCAGGAATCGAAGCCAAGCGGTGCGAAGACCCACGCGAGCAGGCCGGCGAGCGAGGCGAGCAGCGAGTAGTCGGTGAACTCCTCCGGAATGCCCTCCATGGCGGGCAGGTAGCCGAAGGCGCCGTCGAACAGGCCGAAGTTGGACAGGAACCACACCACGATGGTGGAGGCGAAGATGATGGTGAAGGCCTTCTTGACGTAGGCGCTCACGCGCTCCCACACATGCAGCGCCCAGCTGCGAGCACTCGGCATGTGGTAGCTTGGCAGCTCCATGACAAAGGGCGTGGGGCGGCCCGCGAAGAGCTTGGTCTTTTTGAGCATGATGCCGCTGACGATGACGGCGACAACGCCCAGGAAGTAGAAGAGCGGCGCGATCCACGTGGACTCCGCGTCGCCGATGAGCGCGCCCATGACGAGCGCGATGACGGGCAGCTTGGCGCCGCAGGGAATGAACGTGGTGGTCATAACCGTCATGCGACGGTCCTTCTCGTTCTCGATGGTCTTGGTGGCGAGCACGCCGGGCACGCCGCAGCCCGTGGAGACGAGCATGGGGATGAAGGACTTACCGGACAGGCCGAAGCGACGGAAGATGCGGTCCATCACGAACGCGACGCGCGCCATGTAGCCGCAATCCTCGAGGAAGGAGAGCAGGACGAACAATACGAACATCTGCGGGATGAAGCCCAGCACGGCGCCCACGCCGGCCACGATGCCGTCGCAGACCAGGGAGATGACCATGTCGGACGCGCCGGCGGCCACGAGCCAGCCCTCGAACAGCGCGGGAACGCTGGGCATGGCGGCGCCGAACAGCTCCCAGCCGTCGCCGAAGAGGTTGTCGTTCACCCAATCGGTCATCGAGGTACCGAACGTGGAGATGGCCAGGTAGTACACGCCGAACATGATGAGGGCGAAGATGGGCAGACCGAGCCAGCGGTTGGTGACGATGCGGTCGATCTTCTCGGACGTGCTCATCTTGGCGGGCGCGCGATGCAGGCACTCGTCGATGATATGGGCGATCACGGCGTAGCGCTCACCGGTGATGATGGACTCCGCGTCGTCGTCGCAGTCGGCCTCGCACTGGGCGATCAGGGTCTCGATCTTGCGCGCGGCGGCATCGCTCAGCTTGATGGCGGATGCGGCGGAGGCGTCGCGCTCGAACATCTTGACGGCGTAGTAGCGGCGGCGATTTGCAGCGACGGATGCGGGCAGCTGCGATTCGATATGCTGCAGCACGTCCTCGATCGCGGAGTCGAAGGCGTGGCGCTGACCGAAACCCTTTGTGGCGACAGCGGTCTTCGCCTTGTCGATCAGGGTGTCGATGCCATCGTTCTTCAACGCGGAGACCATGACGACCGGGCAGCCGAGCGCCCGCTCCAGGCGCGCGACGTCGATGGTGTCCCCGTTCTTCTTGACCAAGTCTGCCATGTTGAGGGCGACCACCACGGGCAGGCCCGTCTCGATAACCTGGAGCGCGAGGTACAGATTGCGCTCCAGATTGGTGGCGTCAACCACCTGCACCACAACATCCGCCTCGCCGCTCATAAGGTAGTCGCGCGACAGCTGCTCTTCCGGGCTATACGGAGACAACGAGTAGATGCCCGGGAGGTCCGTGATGATAACGCTTTTATCAGCCGACAGGGGCGCCTGCTTCTTCTCGACCGTCACGCCCGGCCAGTTGCCCACGTAGCCGTTCTGGCCCGTGATCAAGTTGAACAGCGTGGTTTTACCGCAGTTGGGGTTGCCCGCCAACGCGATATGAATCTGGGATTCCGCCATGATTCCTTCTTTCACAATAAGGCTTTGAGATTCCAAGCAATTCCTGAGCGAGCTGCCGGGTGCATGCGACGACGCGTTTTGACGGCGGCCTGCCCCCGCACGCGGATGCCGGCATGCCGCCTCGCCATCGTTCCCCGTCTTCCAAAGTTGTTAGATACAGCTAACTCTACCTGTAAAAAGAAGCGCATTCGCCTACTCGACCTCTACGATCGCCGCCTCCTCCTTGCGGATCGACAGCTCGTAGCCGCGTACGGTGATCTGGACGGGATCGCCCAGCGGAGCGACTTTGACCACCTTGAACGCGGTGCCCTTGATCAGGCCCAAGTCCATGAGGTGACGGCGCAGCGCGCCCGCTCCATGCAGCTTGACGATGACGGAGCTATCCCCCACCGCAACATCTCCCAGTGTCTTCATGCTTCCCCCTCTCGATTGTTGTTCCATGGCGCCAGGTGGGACGCATCCCGCCCGCTAGGCGACCATGACGTTTCTAGCCACCCTGGCATCCAGGCCAAAGCGGGCACCCTTGATGAGCACGATGATGTTGCCGCCGCCCGCGGTGACCACATGCACCTGCGAGCCCTCGACGAAGCCGAGCGTCTCCAGGTGCCGCTTGACGTCCGCCGCGCCCTTCACGCGCGAAACCGTCACCGTATCCCCGGCATGCGCCATCGAAAGCGGCATCGCCGGCATCTGCGGACCTCGAGGCATTCTCGACCACCGTCTCTCTAAAAGTTACCCTTGGCTATGTTCACCTAGGTAAACTAACACGAATCGGAGCACATTGGAATAGCCTTGGTTAACTTTTTTTCAAGCCACGCTGACGACCGGCGCCGCAATCGAGAAAACGGCCTCCCATCCGAGGCAGATGGGAGGCCGTCGCGTGGAGCACCCCGGGCAGCGAGCCTCAAAAGGGGGACAGGCTCGGTTGTCAAACCAGCGCTTAGATCGCGCAGGCGGCGTCGTAGGCGGTCTTGGTAGCGCAGGAGATGTCGCCGCCCTCCTCGCTGCAGTCGCCCACGAAGGTCCAGGCAACGCCGGCCGCGTCGAGCGCGGCGGTCTCGAAGGAGACGCGCTTGGCGCCGATGGCCATGACGGCGTAGTCGGTGGGCATGCGGACCTCGGAGCCGTCGGCGGTCTCGCACACGAGCTCGGTCGGCGTGATCTCGAGGACCTTGTGCTGCGTGAACTGCTTCACGCCGCGGGCCTCGAAGTGCTCGAAGAGGGTCGGCTTGATGGTCGGGCCCTCGTCGGCGGCGATGCTGTCGAGCATCTCGACGACGCTCACCTCGCAGCCCTCGTCGGCCAGCAGCTCGGCGGTCTCGCAGCCCACCATGCCGCCGCCGATGACGGCCACCTTGCCGTAGACCTCGGCGGTACCCGCCAGGACGGACCAGGAGTCCACCACGTTGGCAAGCTCGTGACCGGGGATGGGCGGGCAAGCGCACTGAGCGCCCACAGCCACGATCACGTGGTCGAAACCGGCGGCGGCAAGCTCCTCCGCCGTCGCCTCATGGCCGAGCTCGAACTTCACGCCGGCGCCCCGGGCCGCCTTGACAGCATCCTGGACGGCGCGACGCAGCTCGGCCTTGCGCGGCGGGACGCAGGCGATATTGAGCTGGCCGCCCAGCTCGCAAGCGCGCTCGAAAAGGGTCACATCGTGGCCGCGCAGCGCGGCGACGCGGGCGGCCGTGAGGCCGGCGATGCCGCCGCCGATGACGGCGACGCGCTTGGTCTCCTCGGCGGGCACGACGTGGCGAACGGTCTCGAAACCGTTTTCGGGGTTGAGGACGCAGGACAGGCCCTCGCGGCGCTGGATGGCATCGGTGCAGCCCTTGTTGCAGGACAGGCAGCGGATGATCTGGTCGGCGCGGCCCTCCTCGACCTTGCGGACCCAGTCCTCATCGGCGAGGAAGCCGCGGCCGATGCCGACCATATCGGCCTTGCCGGACACCACGACGCGCTCGGCCATCTTGGAATCGATGATGCGCCCGACCGCGGAAACGGGAACGCTCACCGCTTCCTTGATCTGACCGGTGATGTCGACGAAGAAGCCATAGGGCTGCACGCCCATGGGCGGGATGGTGTCGGCCATGTTGCCGGTGTGGTTGGCTTGGGCGACATGCAGCATGTCGACGCCCGCCTCCTCGAGCCACTGGGCGAACTGCGGGGCGTCGCACAGGTCGATACCGCCCTTGCCGCGCTCGGGCGTCACGATGGGGAACTTGTAATCGATAATCATATCGGGCACGGCCTCGCGCAGGGCGCGGACGAGCATGAGCGCGAAGCGCGTGCGGTTCTCCAGCGAGCCGCCGAACTTGTCGGTGCGGTGGTTCATGCGGGTGGAGCACAGGCAACCGACCAAGCGGTCGCCATGGACCTGGATCACGTCGACGCCCGCCTTCTCGGCGCGCACGGCGCAGGCGCACATCTTGTCGATGATCTTGAGCAGCGTCTCCTCGCTCACCTCATCGGTAAAGTGCTCCATATCGTGATGGAGCTGCGCGCGGACCTCGTTCATCTTCCCCTGCTGGAACAGGGCGTTGATGGCATCGCAATCGTACTCGGGATGGAAGATCTGCACACCGAGCTTGCAGCCGTACTCGTGCACGGCGTCGGCGAGGAGCCTGAAGGACTCGATCTGCTCATCGCAGTAGAGCTTGGGCGTGGGCGAGAACGAGGCGATGGGCGCGACGTCGCCCAGCACGATATAGGACGCGCCACCCTGCGCGATACGGGTGTAGAAGCCGCGGCTGCGCTCGCCGATGCTGCCGTCGCGCTCCTCGTACCCGGTGGTCAGGGGCGGGAACATGATGCGGTTCTTGAACTCGACGCCGCCGATGGTGATCGGGTCCAGAATCCTCATATCCGGTTTGGTCATGTGCGAACCTCTCCTTTCAAAGCGACGCGCCGCCTCCTGCGACGCATCTGCCGTGGAACCAAATTGGGCCGCAGCCCCTCGATCGCGACATGCGACGGATGAACGGATGCGAAATCCGCTCCATCTAGTATAGGCATCGCGCACACATCTGTTAACCGAGCCCCCTGCAATCCAGCGAGCCGGACGCGCTCCCAGAAAAGACGCTCTGAGAAGGCAATCTCAGAAAAGGGACAGGCACTTTTCTGAGAGGCGCGGGACTCGGGCTGGGAAAGCCAAGGCCGGGCGCGCCGCCCGATGCGAGGGGCCGCGATGCCTCAGAAAAGTGCCTGTCCCCAATTTGAGGTTTCCAATTTGAGGTTTCTAGCGGCCCAGAAGGTCGAGGACGCGGCGCTTGTGGTCGAGGAAGGCGGGCGTGAGCGCGAACGAGGCGCGTTCGGAACGCGGGCAGGCGATGCGCTCGGAGCCCGCGATTCGAGCCGGCTCGCCGCGCTGCGGGGCGCCGCGCATCACGTAGATGACGTCCGCCAGCTTGATCGCCTCGTCGATATCATGGGTCACCACCAGCGCCGTGGTGCCGCAGGTCTCGACCACGTCGAGGAACCATGCGTGCATGTCCGCCTTTGTGAAGGCGTCGAGCGCCGAGAACGGCTCGTCGAGCAGCATGAACTCGCGAGAGAATAGATAGCTGCGCAGCAGGGCCGCGCGCTGGCGCATGCCGCCCGAAAGCTCGGCGGGCCATCGGTCTTGCGTGCCCTCGAGGCCGAAAAGCTCCAACAGGCCGCGTGCCTGCTCGCGCGCCGCCGTGCGCGGCGTCCCCTTGAGCACGAGCGGCAGCGAAACGTTATCAAGAATGGTCTTATGGGGCAGCAGCAAGTCTTTTTGCAACATGTAGGCAAGCTGCCCGGACTGCCCAGTGATGTCCCGCCCATCCAGGAGCACGCGCCCCGACCAGGGTCGGGAAAGCCCGGCGACCACATGGAACAGCGTCGTCTTACCGCAGCCGGACGGTCCCAGCAAGCAGGCGACCTGACCGGATTCCACCTGCAAATCGATATCGTCCAGGACCTTGGTATCACCGAAGCCCTGGGAAACGCCCTCTATATCGAGACGCGCCATGCCCTTCTCCCCCGTTCGATCTCGTCCGAACCATGGGCGCCGCCGTCCAGTCAAACGGCGGCGCCCCGCACATATGGCGCGTACCGCGCCGTCAGCCGCGTGTCGCGGGCCGCGTGCCCCGGGCAGCACGGAGCGCTACGCGCCGATGAACTCCGTCGTCATGCCCGCACCCGGCTCGATTGCAGGCGCGAATCCCTGCTCGGAGACCCAGCCGAAGAAGTCGTCCCAGCGCTGCTGATCCATCTGGCCCCACACGGAGGCATCCGCCTGGTACTGGTCGGCCAGGTATTCCTGCGAAGCGTGCACCAACTCGGGCTCGAGCTCGGGCGCCGCCTTCAGCAGCACCTCGGCCGCCGCATCCGGGTCCTTGATGCAGTCCTCGTAGCCGGCGCGCGTGGCATCCATGAACGCCTTGACCGTATCGGGATCGCTCTCGATGAGGTCGTTGTTGGCGATGATCACGGGCGTGTAGAAGTCAAAGACCGGGTCGATGTCGGCGAACGCGAAGTAGTTGGTGTCCAGGCCCGCGAGCTTGCACTTCTCGCCCGCCCACGCCCAGTAGATCCAGATGCTGTCGACCTGATCGGTGGACAGCGCGGTCACCTCGTCGGTCACGGTGGAGGGAATCATCTGCACGCGGCTGTAGTCACCGCCGTCAGCTTCGACGCAGCGCTGAATGACGCCCTGCTCGATGGGCATCTCCCAGGTGGCGTAGGTGTGGTCCATCATGCCGGCGGGGCTGGTGATGCCCTTGTCCTTCATGCTGATGATGCCCGACGTGTTGTGCTGGATGATGGCGGCGATCGCGGTGACCGGCATGACGGCGTCGCCGGAAACGTAGGAAGCCATCGTGTCCTGGAAGCTCACGCCGAACTGCGCCTCTCCGGCGGCGACCAGCGGGTCGGCACCGTTCTCGGGTGCCTGCAGGATCTCGACGTCCAGGCCGGCATCTTCGTAGTATCCCTTCGCCTGGGCGACGTAGAGCCCCGTGTGGTTGGTGTTCGGCGTCCAGTCGAGTGCGAAGGTGACCTTCTTCAAGCCGTTCGAACGGGATGCCGAGCCAGCGGAGCCCGCGGGCGCGCCCGCCTTACCGGCGCAACCCGCAAGCGCGGCGGCCCCGGCAAGGCCCGCACCGGCAAAGCCCGCGCGCAAAAAGCCGCGGCGGCTGATGGCGATCGGTTTGGTGAACATGGTATCGGAATGCATGATGGGTCCTATTCCCCCTGGTCGCCCTTAACGCGCTCCCAGGGCATCGCGATGCGGCGAACGGCCTCGACCGCCCACATGAGCACGAGGCTCAAGGCCGAGATGAGGAAGATCACCGCGAACATCTTGTCAAATGAATACGCCTTGCGCACGCGCGTCATATAGACGCCGAGGCCGGAGAATCCCCCCAGCCACTCGGCGATGACCGCGCCCACGATGGCATAGGCCGCCGAGATCTTGAGCCCGCTGAAGAACTGCGGCAAGGCCGCGGGAATCTTCACATGGCGCATGATCTGCCAACGGGAAGCGCCCATAGAGCGCATGAGGTCGATCTCATCCGGGTCGACCGATTTGAAACCGCCGAGCAGGCCCACCGTGATGGGAAAGAACGTCGCCACCACGATGAGGACCACCTTGGGCAGCATGCCGTAGCCGAACCACAGCACCAAAAGCGGTGCGATGGCGACCGTAGGGATGGTCTGGGTGAGCACCACCAGCGGATAGAAGGCGCGGTAGAGAAGCTCGAAACGGTCCATCGCAACGGCCGCGAGAGCCCCCAGCGCGATACCTGCGGCAAGCCCGATGCCCGCCTCCGCGAGCGTGGTGACGGCATGGCCCGCCAGCAAGGGCCAGTCCCCCACCAGTGCACGCAGCACGGCTACAGGGCTGGGCAGCAGATAGGGAGGCATGATACCGGCCGAGCACACCGCCTGCCAGATCGCGAGCAACGCGACCAGCGTGATCGGCGCGGCAGCAACGAGCCATCGTCCGCCGCGCGCGGACGGCGCCGTCAATCGCGCGCCCGCGCGGGTTCCGGTGCGCCCGGCCCCCTCGCTCGATACGGCCTGCCGGGACGATCCGGACGAGGGCGACATGCTAGCGCTCGTCCTGGTGATACTTGGTGATCTTCTCCTCTGTGGTGAGGACGCCCTTCTCAGGGGCAAAGAAGATCTTGACATACGTAGCTACTTCGGGCGCGCCGGCTGCGACCACAATGCGATTGACCTCGGCCACCACCTTCATACAATGGTCGTACTCGCCCTGGATAGCGGTCTCGAACGGGCCCACGTAGGCATCTGGGAACTCCGACTGGATGTAGGCGATCGCCTCATCGACGATGCGAACGACCTCTTCGGTGCTCTCCACGAATTGGGGCAGTACCTGAATGGCAACGCTTGCCTCCACTGCTCCTCCCTTCCGGGCCAAGAAAAAGGCCCCTCGTTTTCCGTAGGGGCCTTGCAGTTGCAAAAGCAAGGCTGTTGGTTCCCTACGCCGGCATTATCCGGATCAGGTTGCGGGTCGAGCATCGCAGGCATGCTCCTCTCAGCCGGGCCATCGTCCCAGCTCCCCATGTACGCGGTCGAGTATAGCACTCGCACCGCCGCCCGCATTGCGCAAAAGGCCGTAGAAACAACGTCGACGCCGCGCCTCAGAAAGATGGCGTGAGGCGGTGCGAGGCCAAGCATATTGGTTCTGCCGCCATTCGCAAAAACATACGAATCAGGCACGCAGGCCGCGCGTCAACTAAAACCAGCAGAGCGGACCCCGCGCAAAGCGAGGCCCGCTTTTTCAAAGCTTCCCTATATCAAGCGCTTCAAGCAACCTCGACAAGCGCTTCAAGCAACCTCGGCAAGCGCCAAACGCCAAGTCCGCAGATGCCGCCTCGCTAGCACGCGATGAGCAGCGCTTCATAGGGGCGCAGCTCAAGAGCGCCATCGACCACCGAGCCCATGGCGCCGTGCGTGCTCAGCAGGACGTCACTGCATGCGGCGATACCCAAACTGCCCGCATCGACCGTGCAGCCCTCGCTATCAAACGAGCAAACCGCCACCACGCGCTCGCTACCAAGCACGCGCTCGAACGCGATAACCTTAGGTGCCCCGGTGCCGGCATCCAAAAAGCGCACGACACCGTTCGCGAGAACCCGCGAACCCTTGCGCAGGGCGATGAGCTCGCGATAGAACTCGTACATGGAGCCCGCAGCACCCACCTCGTCCTCGGCGTTGATGCGCACATGGTTCGCGGGTACGGCAAGCCACGGGGTCCCGCAGGTAAAGCCCGCGTTCTCACCCGGGGTCCACTGCATGGGCGTACGGCCGTTATCGCGCGAGCGCACCTGGATCGCGCGCAGGGCCTCCTCCTCGGAAGCACCGCCTTCCAGCAGCATCCGGTAGCTGTTGTGGCTCTCCACATCATCAAACTGGTCAATCGAGGTGTAATCCGCGTTGGTCATGCCCAGTTCCTCGCCCTGGAAGATATAGGGCGTACCGCGCAGGGCGAACAAGCAGATAGCGAGCATCTTGCCCACGTACTCCCACGATCCTCCGCACTCCCCTTCAAGCTCGGTGCCGCCGAAGCGGGTGATGGCGCGCGGCTGGTCGTGGTTGCACCAGAACAAGGCGTTGCAGCCGCCGCCCGCTTGCATGCCCTCCTGCCACTCGCGCAGCACGCGGCGAAGCCGAACGATATCCGGATCCATGAGCTTCCATTTGCTGCCATCCCTATAGTCCACCTTGAGATGATGGAAACTGAAGGACATGCCCAGCTCGTGTTCATCGGGATTGGTGTAGCTGATGCAATTTTCAAGATCGGTCGCAGCCATCTCGCCCACGGTGGCCATGCCATCGATCCCGCAGCGCTCCACCAGCTCTTTAAGGTACTCGTGCACGTGCGGCCCGTCCGCCACCAGAGCGCGGCACGCGCTTCCGTCTCCAGGCACGTCTTCGATGAGATCCGGCTTGGAGATAAGGTTGATCACGTCGAAGCGAAAGCCGGTGACGCCGCGCTCTTTCCAGAAACGCACCACGCCCGCCATCTCGTCGCGAACGTCGGGGTTGGCCCAGTCGACATCGGGCTGAGAGGGGTCATGCATGTGCAGGTACCACTTGCCCAGGCGCGGCTCCCACTCCCACGCGCTGCCTCCAAAGACGCACTGCCAGTTGGTGGGCGGCTCGCCAGGATCTTCCGGCCCCGTGGAGCCCTTACCGTCGCGCAGGATGTAGTAGCGCTGGTAGCGCTCTTCCCCCGCCAGCGCGCGCTGGAACCATTCATGCTGGTTGGAGGTGTGGCACAGCACCATATCGAGCATGATGCCCATGCCGCGCGCGCCCGCCTCGGCCACCAGCTCGTCAAAGTCCTCCATGGTGCCGTAGCGGGGGTCGACGGCACGATAGTCCGACACGTCGTAGCCGTTGTCACGCTGCGGGGAGGGGTAAAACGGCGTGAGCCAGAGATAGTCGACGCCGAGATTCGCCAGGTAGTCGAGCTTAGAGGTGATGCCGGGCAGGTCGCCCATGCCGTCGCCGTCGCTATCGCAGAAGCTCTTGACGTAGATTTCATATACCACGCAATTCTTGCTATTCGTTTGAGCAGTCGTCATCATGCCCACCTTCTCATTCATATCTCGATTCTCAAGGAGCACCCGTTCGAAGGGGGTGCAGCGGCTAGTCGCAACGCGCGATCACGGTCTCGCCCGCCACGGCATCTTGATCGGTCTTGAGTTCCAAACTCATCGCGCTGCCCATGGCGCCCACCACCACCGCGGTCGCAGTGGGATGGCCCGCAGCAGCGATCTTTACGGGGTCGAAGGTGAGTAGGATATCGCCCGCCTTGACACGGTCGCCCTGGGAGACGTGACAGGTAAAGCCGTCGCCCTTCATATCAACTGTGTCGATGCCCACGTGGATCAGCAGCTCCATCCCGTTTGCGAGCGTGAGGCCCACGGCATGGTTGGACGCGGGCATGGTGACGCTCACCACAGCATCCGCGGGAGCCACCACGCAGGTACCGGAGGGCTCGATCATGACGCCGTCGCCCATACATTTGCTAGAGAAGACGGGATCGGGCATCTGTTCGATGGGCTTCACCGCGCCTGAAAGCGGGGCGAGCAGGTCGTATGACGCAGCGGGAACCACGGCGGCGGAGGCGCCGTCCAACGTCGCGTCGGGCGCACGCAGGCCCTCGAGTTCACGCTCCCCCAGCCGCTTCTTGCCCGCGACCAGGGTCAGGACGAAGGGCACCGCGATGGCGACCGCCATGCACAGGGCGAACGCAGCCCAATACTCGAACTTGATGGACAAGATGCCCGGCAGGCCGCCGACGCCGATGGACAGCGCCTGCACGCCGAAGGCGGTGCAGAGCATGGCCGCGCAGGCGGATCCGATCATCCCGCATACCAGCGGGAAGCGGTATTTAAGGTTCACACCGAACAGCGCGGGCTCGGTAACGCCCAGGTAGCAGGAGATGCATGCGGGGATGTTCACCTGCTGGGCGCGCTCGTTCTTCTTCTGCAGCACCGACATCGCGAGCACGGCGGAACCCTGGGCGATGTTGGACAGGGCGATCATCGGCCACAGGATGGTGTAGCCCATGATGCTCACCATCTGCGTGTCGATAGCGTTGGTCATGTGGTGCAGGCCCGTCATGACCACCGGCGCATACAGCGCGCCGAAGACCGCTGCGAACAGGATGCGTACATCAGAGGTGAGACCCCAGTTCACGGCCTCGGCGATGGCGTCGCCCACGGCCCAGCCAACAGGACCCACCAGCGTATGGGCGATGACCACCGCGGGGACCAGCGAGCAGAACGGCACCACGATCATGCTCACGACCTCGGGTGCGATCCTTGTGAAGAACTTCTCGAGCCCCACGAGCACGAAGGCGGCCAGCAGCGCCGCGATGACCTGCCCCTGGTACCCGATCATCTGAACCTGGGCGAATCCGAAATCCCACACCGGGATATCGGCCGCCGGCGTGCCTCCCACGGAGAAGCCGTTGAGCAGCTGGCCCGACACCAGCATCAGGCCGAGCACGATGCCCAAGATCTGCGTCGTGCCCATCTTCTTCGTCACCGACCAGCAGATACCGACGGGCAGCATATGGAACACCGCCTCGCCGATGAGCCACAGGAAGTTGTACACGCCCATCCAGAACGTGGAGATGTCCGCGATGGACATCACGCCGCTATCGAGATCGAACGCGCCCGATGCGTCGAAGAAGTTGACCTCTCCGATGATGTTGCGGAATCCCAAGATCAGGCCGCCGCAGATGAGCGCGGGGATGAGCGGGGCGAAGATCTCCCCCAGCACGCCCATGGCGCGCTGCAAGGGATTCTGGTTGCTGCCCGCGGCCTGCTTGGCCGCCTCCTTCGAAACGCCCTCGACACCCGACACCGCGATGAAGTCACCGTAGAACTCGGCCACGTCGTTGCCGATGATGACCTGGAACTGCCCCGCCTGGGTGAAGGTTCCCTTGACGCTGGCGAGCTCCTCGATCTTGTCGACCTGGGCGCGCGCGGGATCGACCAGCACGAACCTCATCCTCGTCACGCAATGCGTGACGGCAGCGATGTTCTCCACACCGCCCACCAGCGGCAACAGCGCCCGTGCGTCTTGCACGTACTTCCCCATATCGCAAGCCTCCCTTTTCTTAAAGCACTTCCAAACTTATTCGAATAAGTTAATTGAAGCATAGCCTGACTTATTCGAATAAGTTTGCGCTCTTGGTGAACGGTATCTTTGTGGCCGCAAGCGGTAGCCATCCTACCTGGTCTTCCGATAAGATAAGGATACGACGACGAAGGGGGACTTTTGAAAGCGCGCTACGACGAGATCTATCACGATATTCGACGCAAGATCGAAACCGGGACCTACGGGTATCAGTCCTACCTTCCCTCTGAGGCGGTGCTCACCGATCTCTACGCATGTTCCCACAGCACCGTTCGCCGCGCGATCGCCGTCTTACGCGATAACGGCTACGTACAGCCGGTGCATGGCAAGGGCGTGCGGGTTACCTACAGCAAGCCCGAGCGCGCATCGTTCTCGATAGGCGGCATCGAATCGTTCGACGAGGTGCGCCGTCGCAGCGGATTCTCGAGCGCCACGCGCGTCGTGCGCTTCGAGCGCATCGAGGCGACGCCGAATATCGCCGAGCATACGGGCTTCAACGTGGGAGACGAGCTGATCTTCATCGAGCGCGTGCGCGAAATCAACGGCGAAGCCCTCATCTTGGACCAGAACCTCTTTCTTGCGAAAGTGGCCGAAGGCCTCACGCCGGACATCGCCGCGGGCTCGATCTACCAGTACCTGGAAGAAGACCTCGGCATCACCATCGTCATGAGCAAGCGCGAAATCACAGGCGAGCGCGCGTCCGACCAGGATCGAGCGCTGCTCGACCTGGGCGATATCGACTACGTGATCGTCGTGAGGAACCAGACCTTCGACACCCAGGGGACCATGATCGAATGCACGCAGTCCCGCCACCGCCTCGATCACTTCTGCTTCCGTGACACCGCGGTGCGCAAGGGCGTGTAGCCATCGCCCCCTCTCAGTTTAGGGACAGGCACTTATTTGAGACCCGGCGGCGCTCCGCGCAACCGCCTGCGGCGCAAACGCGAAACGAAAAGACCCGCATGGACCACATCGATCCATGCGGGTCTTCGTTTGCGATGCGAACGGCGAGGCCTGGGAAAGCGTGACAAGGCTTCGCGAGGTACCCGAGATTGCCGCGAAAGGCAAGGGCATAGGCCTTAGGGCCATGCCCGCAGACTTGAGCGACAAGGTCGGGCACCTCGCGAAGGCGATTACTCCATGCGGAGGCCGACTTCCTTAAGCTGGCGCGCGGAGACGGCGCTCGGCGCATCGGACATGAGGTCGGAGCCGGAGCTGGTCTTGGGGAACGCCATGACCTCGCGGATGGAGTCCGCACCGGCCAGCAGCATGCACACGCGGTCGAGGCCGAGTGCGAAACCGCCCATGGGGGGAGCGCCGAACTCGAGGGCGTCCATGAGGAAGCCAAACTGCTCGCGCGCGCCCTCGATGGTGAAGCCGAGCATCTCGAGCATGGCGAGCTGCATCTCGGAATTGTGGATGCGCATGCCGCCGCCGCCCGCCTCGTAGCCGTCCATGACGAAGTCATACGTGCAGGAACCCGCGGCCAGCGGATCGGCCTTGATGGCCTCGAGATCGTCGGTGCTGGGCAGGGTGAAGGGCTGGTGCTCGGCCTCGTAGGCGCCGCGCTCCTCGTCCCAGTGGAACAGCGGGAAGTTGACGACCCACAGGAAGTCATGGCCCTCGCGGGGCAGCTCGAGCGCGTCGGCCATGTGGTTGCGCATGCCGCCGAGGATCTCATCGGCGCCCTTGCGGTCGGCGACGGCGAACATCACGAGGTCGCCAGGCTGGGCATCCATCTCGGCGCGCAGCGCGGCCATCTCCTCGTCGGTGAAGAACTTGACGATGGGGCTGTTGACGGAGCCGTCCTCGCGGAAGGCGATCCAAGCGAGGCCCTTGGCACCGAAGTCGGCCGCCACGCCGGCGAGCTTATCGATCTGCGCGCGCGGCCAGGTGCCGGCGCCGCGGGCGTTGATGGCCTTGACGTACTGGCCCTCGGTGGCGGCGGCGCTCGCGAACAGCTTGAACTTGGACTCGGTGAAGATGCCGGTCACGTCGTGCAGCTCCATGCCGAAGCGCGTGTCCGGCTTGTCGGAGCCGTAGGTATCCATCGCGTCCCAGTAATCGATGCGGCGCAGCGGGGTGGGCATGTCGACGCCCATCTTTGCAAAGGCATCGGACAGCACGTCCTCGAGGGTGCTCATGACGTCATCCTGGTCGACGAAGCTCATCTCGATGTCGACCTGTGTGAACTCGGGCTGGCGGTCGGCGCGCAGGTCCTCGTCGCGGAAGCACTTGGCGACCTGATAGTAGCGCTCGACGCCGCCCACCATGAGCAGCTGCTTCAAGAGCTGCGGGGACTGCGGCAGCGCGTAGAAGTGACCGGGCTGGATGCGGCTCGGCACCAGGAAGTCGCGCGCGCCCTCGGGCGTGGACTTGAAGAGCGCCGGCGTCTCGACCTCCATGAACAGGCGGTCGTGCAGCGCCTGGCGGATGGCGAAGGTGAAGTCGGAGCGCATCTGCAGGTTGGCCATCATCTTGGGACGGCGGATGTCGAGGTAGCGGTAGCGCAGGCGGATATCCTCGCCGGCCTCGATGTGGTCCTCAATCTGGAAGGGCGGGGTCTTAGAGGTGTTGAGCACCTCGATGTGGGAGACGAGCACCTCGATCTCACCGGTGGCGAGCTTGGCGTTGGACTGGCCCTCGGGGCGCTCACGCACCACGCCGGTGACCTTGATGGGCCACTCGGAGCGGATGGTCTCGGCAGTGTGGAACGCGGTGCCGCCGGAGTGCTCGGGGTCGAAGGAGATCTGCGTCACGCCCTCGCGGTCGCGCAGGTCGACGAAGATCAGGCCGCCGTGGTCGCGGCGACGCCAGACCCAACCGGTGAGCGTCACCTCCTGGCCGATATGCTCGAGGCGCAGCTCGTTGCAGGTATGCGTGTGCATGGAGCGGATTTCAGTCACGAAAACCTCCTCATCCGTGCCGCCCCGTGTCGGTCCGGGCGGCTTGTCGTACAGATGGCCCCGCCTGCGTAGACCGCGCAGCGGGACGGACCCGGAGCCGACGGAGCTCGGACGGGCCACGCGCGAGCGCCGGCGCTTCCGCAAGCGGAGCGCCAGTCGCGCGATAGTTCAATAGGATAGCGGAATCAGCCCGCTGCAGCCAAGAGAAGCGGGCGTTCCACCCTCTCTTAACAGGGCTGTGACAATGTTCGCCGCCGGCTGTGCACGTCACCGGCCGGGCTCGTGGCACCCCGAGGTTGGCGACCACCGCGAATGGGCGCCCGTCCCCCATTTGAGGCCCTCAAATTCTCAAATGAGTGCCTGTCCCCAAATTGAGGGGAGCTCTGAGGAGCGCTCGAAACGAAAGGCGCCGCGGACGATCGCATCGATGCGCGAACGCCCGCGGCGCCATGGATCTCATCCGTGTCCGAACCGTATTACCCGGTGTTCTGAAGGCCCGCGGAGACACCGGTCACGGTTGCCAGAATCAGGCTCATGTACTCGGCCTTCGCCTCCTCGGAGAGCTCGTCCTGGTTCATGCGCACCTCGCGTAGCGCGCGCACCTGGGCGAGCGACAGCGCATCGACGAACGGGTTGCGCACGCGAACGGCGCGGCCGAGCACGCGACGCTTCTCGAGCGGCCATTCGTTGCCGGTGATAGCGAGGGTCCACGTGCGCGTGAGCTGCATCTCCTCGAACACCTTGGTCGCAAGGTCATCGCGATCGCCCAGGGCGAGGTACATCTTGGCGATACGGCCGTCGGTCTTGGCGATCGACATCTCGATGTTGTCGATGAACGTGCTGAACAGCGGCCACTCGGCATAAGCGCGCTTCAGCAGGTCGAGGTCGCCCAGGGCCTCGCACGCGGAGCCCAGGCCGTACCACGCCGCCAGGTTGATGCGCGCCTGGCTCCAGCTGAAGACCCACGGAATGGTGCGGAGGTCGTCCAAAGACTTGGCACCCAGGCCGCGCTTCGCGGGACGGCTGCCGATGGGCAGCAGGCCCACCTCGGTCAGCGGTGTGACCGTCGAGAACCAGGGGGTGAAGTCCGGCGTGTTCAGAAGATCGAGGTAGCGCGCGTGCGACACCTCGTTCAGGCGGGCGGCCATGTCGGCGAACGCTTCGGTGGTCTCGGTGTTCACGCGCTCCACCGACGGAGCGGAATTCAGCAGGGTCGCCGCCGCGACGCTCTCGACGTGGCGCTGCGCCAGCGCCGGGTTCCCGTAGCGCGCGAAGATGACCTCGCCCTGCTCGGTCAGCTTGAAGCAGCAGTTCACCGAGCCCTTGGGCTGCGCGAGAACGGCGCGGTTGGCCGGGCCGCCGCCGCGGCCGACGGCGCCGCCGCGGCCGTGCATGAGCACGAGATCGATATTGTTGCGCTCCGCCCAGGCGGCGATGCGGGCCTGCGCGGAATGCAGCGCGAGCGTCGCGGTCGTGGGGCCGGCGTCCTTCGAGGAATCCGAATAGCCCAGCATGACCTCGAGCTTGCGGTTGGTCTGCGCCAGGCGCTGCTGGACCGCAGGGATCTGGAGCATGCCGTCGAGCACGTCCACGCACCCCTCGAGGTCTTCGAGCTGCTCGAACAGCGGGATGACGTCGATGGCCGGAACGTCCTCGGCATGGGCGAACGCCAGCTGCGCGAGCTCGTACACGTCGGCCACGTTCTGAGCGCTCTTGGTGAACGAGATGATGTAGCGGCGCGCCGCCTTCAGGCCGTAGCGCTTCTGGATGCTGCCCATGGCGCGGAAGGTGTCGAGCACCTCGCGCGTCATCGGCGCGAGCTCGCCGCGCTCGCCATGGATGCCGTGCTCGCGGATATCGGCCAGCGCGCGCTCGTGCACGACGGAATGCTGGCGGAACTCGGTTTCCACCATGTGGAAGCCGAAGGTCTCCGTCTGCCAGATGATGGTCTGGACCGGACCGTACGCCGCGCGCACCGCGCCGGCGGCCGCCAGGGACCGCTGCACCACGCGCAGGTCGGCGAGGAACTCGTCGGCGGAGTCGTACATCGTATCGGCATTGCGCGCCACCGTGGCGTCGAGGCGCGCCGCCATCACCAGCATCACCGCGCGATGCGGCTCGGACTTCGAGATCATGCGCGCGCGATCCGTGAGGATCTCGCTCATCTCGACCTGGTGGTTCCACAGGTTGAGCAGCTCGTCGGTGGGCTTGGTGTACTTAGCCTCGAGCGTGAGGTTGCGGCCAACGCGGCGGCATTTGTTGGCAAGGGCGCTGATCATGTGCGACGCGAACTTCGCGGCGACCTGGCGGCTCACCTTGGCGGTCACATTGGGGTTGCCATCGCGGTCGGTGCCGATCCAGCTGCCCGGATGGAAGAACGCGGGGCACACGGGCGGCACCGTGCCGGCGCGGTCGCCCAGGACCCAGTCATCGAACCGGCGGTACACCATGGGAATCGTATCGAACAGCGTGTTGTCGAAGATGTCGATGATGGTATCGGCTTCCTCGACCGGCGTGGGCTTCTTGGGAGCGATGGGCGTCGTGCGGACCAGGGCGTCGATCTCCTGCAGCAGATGGCGCTCGTTCTCCATGAGGTCGGAGCCTCCCAGACGGGAGCGCTCCGCCAGCAGGCAGGAGATGCGGCGGATCTTGCCCTCGACGGCCTTGCGGCGCGCCTCGGTGGGGTGCGCGGTGAAAACCGGATGGAACTCGAGGCGGTTGAGCAGGTCGTTCGCCCGGCCCACGCCCACCTCGTCGATCAGCTGGCGATACGCGACCGTCAGCTCGTTGGCAGGGTCGATGGGCGAGTCGATAGACACCTGGCTCTCGCGGCGGCGCAGCGTCTCGACGCGATAGTTCTCCTCGGACAGGTTCGCCAGGTGGAAGAACGTGGTGAACGCGCGCACGATCACCTGGGCGCGGTCCAGCGGCAGCGAATCGATCAGCTCGACGGCGTCGCGGAAGGCGTCGGCCGTCGCGCTCTGCGTGGTGGGGATGCCCTGCTCGTTCGTGGGGTCCTCGGCAGCCTCGGCGCCGGGATCGCCCTCGTTCGCGGCGATAACGCTGGCAAGCAGGCGGTCGAAGATATTGCAGATCTCCTCGTCGTACTCGCGCAGGACGCGGCGCTCGAGGCGCACGAACAACGCGAGGTGGTCGCGCAGCTGCGCCGGGATGTTGAATTCGGACAGCGCCTGCATCGCGGCACGCGCCTCCTCGATGTCGATGCGGCGGACGGACTCGGCGGGAACCGCGCCCGAAACCGTGGCGACATCGGCTTGCTGATTGGTCTCTTCTTCTGTCACGGCGTGTCCTTTCGGATGAATAGCGTGAACATGTGTTTCCTAAAAGTATATGCCGAACATCGCGGGCGCTGGGGACGCTTTATCATGCAACAGTTATCCCCATCGTTTCTATAGACAGGCGCATGGAGCGCGCCGGCGCTCGCCGTGCCGGCGAATCTAGCAGCCGGCGAGCTCGGAGACGACCGCCTCGCGCGCCACCAGGCGCTCCTCGCCCGTCGCCATATCGCGCACGCGGACGTTACCCTGGGCGAGTTCGTCGCCACCGATCACCAGCATGTGCGTGGCGTTCAGCTTGTTCGCCTGCTTGAACTGGGCCTTCAGCGAGCGACCCTGGTAGTCGGCCTCGGTGCGGATGCCCGCGGCGCGCAGCTCGTGCGCGAGCGAGAACACCTCGCCCCGCAGCTCGGCGCCGGCGTTGGCGACGTAGACGCACGCCGGATCCGCCTCGGCCATATCGCCGCCGAACGCCTCGAGCGCGAGCATGGCGCGCTCGAAGCCCACCGCGAAGCCGACGCCCGGCGTGGGCTTGCCGCCCTCGAGCTCGACCAGGCCGTCGTAGCGACCGCCGCCGCCGATGGAGCCGACGCCCGCGCCGGGGGCCTCGACCTCGAAGACGGTGCGCGTGTAATAGTCGAGGCCGCGGACGAGCGTGGGATCCTCGACGTAGGCGATACCCGCCGCGTCGAGATAGCGCTTGACCTGGGCGTAATGCTCGCTGCACTCGTCGCACAGGCAGTCGCGCATGAGCGGGGCGCCCTGCATGACCTCGTGGCAGCGCTCGTTCTTGCAATCGAAGGCGCGCAGCGGGTTGAGCTCCGCGCGCTCGAGGCACTCATCGCACATCTCGTCGGCGTGGTCGAGGATGAACGAGCGAACCGAGTCGCGATACGCCGGACGGCACGCGGGGTCGCCCATCGAGTTGATGAGGAGGCGCAGCTGCGACAGGTCGAAGCCCAGGCGCTTGTAGAACTCCATGAGCATGATGATGCACTCGGCGTCCGCCGCGGGGTCGGGTGCGCCGAGCCACTCGATGCCTACCTGGTGGAACTGGCGCAGACGACCTTTGGCGGGGCGCTCGCCGCGGAACATCGCCTCGGCGTACCAGCCCTTGAAAGGAGCCGACCCCTGCGGGACCAGGTTGTTCTCCACCACCGCGCGCACGACGCCCGCCGTGCCCTCGGGGCGCAGGGCCAGGCGCTGCTTGGCCTTGAGGTTGGCATCGGTACCCTCCTCGAGGATGCGCGGCAGCAGCGAACCGGAGAAGACGCGGAACATCTCCTTGCGCACCACGTCCGTGGACTGGCCGATACCATGGACGAAGACATCGACCTGTTCGATAGCCGGCGTTTCCACGGCGTCGAAACCGTAGGGGCCGAACACCTCGGCCGCCACATCCTGCATCCGCTGCCAGGCGCGCATCTCGCGCCCGATCAGGTCCTTGGTGCCCTCAGCCCTCTGTGCCTGCATGCCTGTTATCCTTCCGTGATGACCGCCCCGCGCGGGGCGCATTCGTAACGTTCCCATTATACGGGCGGGCATAAGCCCGTTCAGCCGCCTGCAGCATCATACCCGCGAATACCACACGAGCGGGCGATATGTAACAATGTGAAATGCGCGCGAAGCCGGCGGTCGCGCACCGACCGCATGCGAGCCCGCGCGCACGCGCACGACGCAGCGGCCCCGAGCCGCGACGAGCACCCGTCCGCGCGCCATGCCAGCGCGTCGCGCCCTCTACCCACCTCGCTGCACGGGAGACATCATGCACCAATTTCGAAACGACTATTCCGAAGGCGCGGCGCCCGAGATCCTCGACGCCCTGCTGCGCACCAACGACGAGCAGACCCCGGGTTACGGCACGGACGCGCACTGCGAGCACGCCGCCGAGATGATTCGCGCCGCCTGCGGGCAGCCCGACGCGTACGTCCGCTTCATCCCCGGCGGAACCGCGGCGAACGCCATCGCCATCAGCGCCCTCACCGACGATTTCGAGGGACCGATCCTGGCCGCCGACGCCCATCCCACCATCCACGAGACCGGCGCGATCGAAGCGTGCGGACGCCGCATCCTCGCCACCGCCGATGGGTTCGGGATCTTGACGCCTGCGGGATGCGAGCGCGTCTACGCCCAGATGACCGCCGGCGGCTGCCACACCACGCGGCCGGCGATGATCTACTTCTCCAACACGTCCGAGTTCGGGCACGTCTACACGCGCGAGGAATTCGACGGGCTGTGCGATTGGGCCCGGGACCGCGGGCTCGCCGTATACGTCGACGGCGCCCGCATGGCGAGCGCGCTCGCATCGGAAGGCAACGACCTGAGCCTCGAGCACATCGCCCAGCGCGCCGACGCCTTCACACTGGGCGGCACCAAGGCCGGCATGCTGTTCGGCGAGGCCCTGGTCGTCAGCCCCCGCAGCGAGCGCGGGCGGCGTGCGATCGACCGCATCCCCTACCTCACCAAGCGCGCCGGCCACATGACCGCCAAGGGCCGCCTGATGGGCGTCCAATACGAGGCCGCCTTCACGCCCGATGAAAGCGGCGCCATCCCCTATCTGCGCCACGCCGCGCATGCCGACGCGTGCGCCGTCGCCCTCGCCCGCGGCCTCGAGGCGGCAGGCTACGAGCCCTACATCCGCACGATGGGCAACCAGCAGTTCTTCTGGTGCACGCCCGAGCAGGCAGACCGGCTCGAGGCCGCCTGCGGAGCAGAGATCACCCTCGTGGACGGTCGCCCGGTCGCGCGCTTCGTCACCAGCTGGGCCACGACGGCGGAAGGCGTCGACGAAGTCATCGCGTTCGCGCGCAGCCTGGCCTAGGCCGCAGCGAGGACACCCCGCATCGCCCGTCGTCATCCATCGGGGCGAGCAGCCATCCGCAGACGCGGGCGCACGCCGTCGCAGCGTGCGCCCGCGTTTTCATGAGCGATAAGGCTACCATTTGCATCGGTTTTCCGCCCGTATACGGAATGGCTGCCGTACCTGCGAAAAGAAGCAAGCTCACCGTGTTAGGGTGAATCGGTTATGTCTATCGCAGGAGAGCCGTACCCCAACGGCGCGCACGTCGTTCGCACGGCCTCGCCTCATATCCCCCGTCGCGCGCCCCGCGCGAGAAAGGATGGCTTGATGAAACTACGGAGTCTGAAGGCGAGCGCTTCGGGAAGCGGACTTCGCCGCGCCGCGGGCATCGGAGCCGGGCTCGCGCTCGTGCTCGGCGCGAGCGCGTCGCCCGCCCTCGCGGCCACCGCCGCGCCCGACGGCGCCACCGGCATCTGGACCTTCGACGGAGAGGCGCCGCTCCAGGGAACCGGCAGCAACACCGCTTTCCGCATCGAAAAGGTCGCCAACCCCGACGAGTCCGTGAAGGTCGAGGATAGCGGCCTGGCCTCCCTGGGCAAGAGCCTTTCCTTCACCGATAAGAACGCCGCGCACGATATCCGCGTCCGCGGCGCCATCGAGCAGCAGAAGGACTTCTCGGTGTCCTTCTGGGTCCGCGACGCCGACGACAGCGAGCCCACGGTCGGCAAGCGCACCATGCTCCTGCATTCCGCCGGCCAGTCGAGCTCCATCCTCACCGAATGGAAGGACGGAACCTTCTCGTCCTCGATCGACAAGGCCGATAGCAACATCACGCTCGGCAAGAACCCCGCGCGCAAATCCTGGCAGCACGTCACGCTCGTCAAGCAGACCACCAACGGCGGCTCCACCAAGAGCATCAAGCTCTACCTCAACGGCAAGCAGCTCGGACAGGGTAGCTGGTCGCAGAACCTGCCCGCGGGCGCCGTGGGACTCGTGCTGGGCTCCTGGGGCACCGACTCCGCCCAGCCCGACGGCACCGAGCGCTTCCAGGGGAAGATCGACGAGCTTCGCCTGTACAACAAGGCCCTCAGCGCCGATGAGGCCAAGCAGCTCTACGACTCCTACGACCAGGTGAAGGCCGAACTCGAGGTAGCAGACGCCAAGAGCGAGCTCCAGCGCCTCATCGACTCCGGCACGAAGCTGCTCGCGGACGACGACGGCTCCACCGAGTACGACGAGCTCTCGGCTGCGATCGACAAGGCGAAGAAGGCCCTCGAGAACGGCGGCGCCGACGCCGTCAAGACCGCGAAGGACGAGCTCAGCCAGGCCATCGGCGCCGTCTACGCGCTCGGCCTCGCCGTCACGATCGACACCGATGACGTCGCGCGCACGGTGGACGACGCCATCTTCGGCATCAACCACCGCTACGCCTTCAACGGCTACGGCACCTTCGACTCGAAGGCCATGAAGGTCAAGGACGACTTCGCACGCCTCTACGACGAGGCGGGCTTCGGCTCCATCCGCTATCCCGGCGGCACGATCTCCAACCTCTTCAACTGGAAGGAGACGCTCGGCGAGAAGGAGCAGCGCACCAACCAGATCCACGGCTTCTATAACAACAGCGGCCAAGGCGGCATCGCGCCCAACTTCGGCATCTCCGAGATCGGCACCTTCGCGCAGGAGCACGGCTCCGAGATCGTCTACGTGTACGCGCTGGGACGCGGCGACGCCAACGACGCCGCCGACCTCATCGAGTTCCTCAACGCCGCGGCGGGCACCAATCCCAACGGCGGCACCGCTTGGGCCGACGTGCGTCGCGACCTCGGCCACGCCGAGCCGTTCAACGTGCGCTACTTCGAAATCGGCAACGAGATGAACCAGGGCGGCACCGACGGCAACTCCTCCCAGCAGTATTGGACCGCAGGCGTCCCCGGCGGAGCGGAGAAGGCCTACATCGACGGCGGTACCGCATCGTTCACTAACCAGTACGCCATCACGCGCGGCGACTGGAACGTCGAGAAGTCCAAGTCGACCGGCAAGGCCAACCAGGAGTTCGGCATGCGCTACGCGCTGGTCGAGCGCGATAAGAAGGCCGCCGACTACGACACCTTCACCGCGGTGAACGTCGACTCCGTCAAGGTCAAGGTCGCCGGCGAAGCGTGGGAGCGTGTCGACGACATCACGAAGGCCGGCGCCTCTGACAAGGTGTACGAGCTCAACGCCAAGACCGGCTACTTCACCTTCGGCGACGGAACGCACGGCATGATCCCCGCCAAGGGCGCGCAGGTCACCGTGGACTACTCCGTGAACCGCGACGGCTTCGTCGCCATCTCCCAGAAGATGCGCGACACCATGGAGCAGATCAACGCCGACCGCGAAAAGGCGGGTCAGACCGCCGGCGAGATCCACATCTACTCGAGCTACGAGACCGAGGGCTTCGTCAACAAGATGCACGAAGGCGGCCACGACGCCCTCTACGACGGCCTCACCATCCACCCCTACTCCGGCGACCCCGGCAACAACGGCAATGACGAAGCCTTCTACCTGCAAGCCATGAAGCTCGGCGATGCCAAGCGCGAGCACGTGGCAAGCTACGTCAAGCTCATGCAGAAGTACGACCCCGAGAAGGTTCCCGTCATCAGCGAGTACGGCATCTTCCGCTCTCAGAACCTGCTGCTGCGCTCCCAGACGCACGCCCTCTACATCGCGCGCGCCATCATGGACTACGTCGAGCTCGGCAGCCCCTACATCCAGAAGCACTGCCTGGTCGACTGGTACTCCAACGGCGCCGACTCGCTCGGCCCCACGCAGCAAGCGGTGATCCAGGCCGTACCGGTGCAGGGTAGCGGCGACACCAAGACCGGCGAAGGCGACTTCACGTTCTTCAAGACCCCCAGCGCGAGCGTGTTCACGATGCTCAACGGGGCGTTCGGCACCAACATTGTCTCGACCGCCAGCACCGCGATGCCGACGCTTTCCAACGGCGTCGCGCAATACGACCTCATGGCGTCCACCGATACCGATGGGAACATCTACCTCGCCGTGGTGAACCTGGGTCTCGAGGGGCAAGGCGCCGTGAGGCTCACGCTGCCCGGCGTCGACCTGACCGGCCGCACGATCGAGGTCCAGTCGCTCTCCGGCGACGACTTCACGTCTGCCAACACGCCTGAAAACCCGGACGCCGTGAAGATCGAGACCTCGACGTTCACCGCCGACAAGGCTGCACCGCGCATCGAGCTCGCCCCGCACTCGTTCAGCATCCTGAAGGTGACCGCTGAGGAAGAGCCCGAGCCGCAGCCCGTCGAGCACACGGTAACGTTCGACCCCGCCTACGAGGGCGCGAATGCCACCCAGGTGAAGGTTATCGAAGGGCAGAAGGTCGCCGAGCCCGAAGCACCGACCCGCGAGGGCTACGAGTTCCTCGGCTGGCTGAACGGCACCGAGCCCTACGACTTCGATGCCCCGGTCACCAGCGACCTCACGCTCACAGCTTCTTGGAAGAAAACCGAGACGCCCGTGACGATGCACACCGTCACGTTCATGAACGGGCTCACCGTGTTCGCCACGACCGAGGTGGAGAGCGGCTCGACTATCTCCAAGCCTCAGACCGACCCCGTTCGCGAGGGCTACACCTTCGTGGGCTGGTACCTGGACGGCGAGATGTTCGACTTCGGCACCGCGGTAACAGACGACCTCACGCTCGTCGCCGGCTTCAAGAAGAACGACGAGCCCGAGCCGCAACCCGATCCCGAGCCTCAACCGCAACCCGAACCCGAGCCCGAGCCGCAGCCCCAGCCCGAGCAGAAGCCCGCAGATCAGGTCAAGCCCGATGCGGGCAACAAGGGGGACCTGCCCACCACCGACGACGCCGCCGCCATCGCGTCGATCGTCGCGACCGCCGGCTCCGCCATCGCTTATGCCGGCTATCGCGTGAAGAAGCGTTCGTAATCGCGCACGCGGCTCCTCCTGCCGGTAACACCCGAGCCACCGCGGGCGTATGACCCGCGCGAACATCGAAGGTCCTGCCTCCCCTCGGGGAAGCAGGACCTTGCTTTAAACCGACGCGTTGTCGAGCACCGTGAAGCGGATTCGCAACCCGACCTTCATACTCGGACCGGGTGGGCGCCTTCGTTTCAGCCCTCCGCCCTAGATCAGATAGCTCTCTTGACGCTGGGCGCACTTGAGCGCGAACGCCTTGCGCGCAGCCGCCAGCTTTAACCCGCCGCCGATCTGGCGCGCGCCGCGCGAGCATGCGTCGATGCAGCGCATGCAGGAAATGCAGCGTTCCGCATCGGTGTTCTCGGGATGCTCCGGGTCGATCGCTCCTACGGGGCACGAAGCCGCGCAGGCGCCGCATCGCACGCAGCGACCCGCCTGGGCGACCGGATGAAACGGCACGCCCTTGAACTCACGATAAGGGCGCCCGCCGGGAACGCGTTCCAAGCGCGCATCCTCGATGCACGACACCGCCTCGAGCTCGGAGCGCACGCGGCGTGCGAGCGACCCGACCACCGCGAGGTCGTCGGCGTCGGGACGGCCCTCGGCCACGTTGGTCATGAGCGAATGATGGGCAACCACAGCGACTCCGCCCACGGGCACGATTCCTTCGGCCTCCAACGCATCCGCGAGCTCGATGAACGTATCGTCCACCGCACGGTTGCCATAGGTGACCAGCATGACCGCCGGCACGGCTTCGCCCGAACGGCCTATCGAGGCCAAGCGCTCCAGGAAGGGAGCGGGCACGCGGCCGCCATATGATGGCACCGCGCACACCAGCAGCTCACCCGAACGGACGGCATCGATCCCGCGCTTGCGCGGCGTGACGTCAACCACCTCGAAAGGCGCCCCAAAGGCCTCGCAGAAGGCACGGGCGGCAACCTTCGTCGTACCGGCTCCCGTGAAGACGAGTGCGCGCACCGAATCAATTCTCATAGCGCTACCCCTTCCCCATCGAACAGCGAATCCGCTTAGCGCGTCCGCGCGCGGTCAGGCAGCCACTTCGCCAGGAAACTGAAGTGGGTCTCGGACAGAACGATCGACAAGAAGATCAGGACGAAGCCGAGCACCAGCTTGCCCGTCAGGACCTCGCCGGCCATCAATACGGAGAACAGGACGCCGAACGGGCTTTCCAGCGACAGCAGCAGCGAGCCGGTCGCGGGCGGCACATGGGAAAGCGCCTGGTTCTGCAGCAGCAAGCCCACGGTCGTGCACATCACCGCGAGGAACGCCAGCTGGCCGACGGTTCCCGGCGTCCACATCTCCGCCGGCACCGCCGGCTCGAAGAACGTCGTCGCGATCAGCGAGAAGGTGCCGACGAACAAAAACATCCAAAACGTCAGGACGCTCACGTCGCGCGTGCGCCCCACGTGGCCCACCACCGCCATATCGAGCGCGAAGAACGCCGCGCCGACCAGCGTGAGCAGGTCGCCCCTGCCGATCGAGAAATCGTCAAGCGCGACGAAACCGACGCCCACCAGGCACAGCACCGCGGCCGATATATGCCATTTGGTGATGCGCTCGCGGAATAGCACGAACGCGATGAAGGGCACCAGGATGCAGTAGGTTCCCGTCAGGAACGCGTTCTTCCCCGGCGTCGTGTCGACGAGGCCGAGCGTCTGCGTACCGTATGCCGACCAGATCACACAGCCCATCAGCAAGCCGATCCCCAGATACTCGAGGTTGAAGTGGGCGCGGATGCGCTTGTGGAAGATGCAGAACATGATCGCCGCAGACGGCAGGAAGCGGCATGCGAGCAGCATGTACGTCGGGATGGTGTCGAGCACCGTCTTCATCGTGAGGAACGAGTAGCCCCAGATGAGCGCCATGGCGACCAGCATGACCTTCCAGAACAGCGGCGAGCGGGCGCCCGCACCGCGCAGCGCCCCGGGTGCTCGATCCTCGGGCGGCACCGGCACCTCGTCCTGCGTCTCATCGACCAGGGACTTCCAGTCCCCCCGCTCGTTGGCGGCATCATCCATCTTCTTGCGTTTCGATTCAGCTTGCATCATGCGTTTCAACGACCCCCACGCCTCGCTTTCTCCTTCATAGCGCACCCCCGAACGACATGCGCAGGCATATTTCCACGTCCCGCCCTTATGGGCCCGCTTCATCGCGCGTACATCCCGGACCGTCCGCGCCGAGCAGATATCCTCTTCACCGCGCTTCGCCTCTTCGAAGGACATCGAGCCTCCCCGTGTTCGCGCGCGATAGCCCTTCAGCAGGACGCGCCTCTTGCAGCTCTAGAAATGTACCACGCTGAGCTGGGGTTTCTCAAGCCACCGCAATAAAGCGGATGCTGCCGCCCCTCGTCATACGTAAAAGAAAAACCCTCCCGCCCAAAGGGGCGAGAGGGTAAAAAGGGGGCGTTGATTCGTCGCCTTCCGCCGGTTCAACCGACTCGAAAGACTAGGCGCGACCCACGGAACCGAGGTTCTCCATGCGGATCTTGACGATCTTGGTGATCTCGGCCATACCAGCCTGACCCGGGTTCTTGG
>URKM01000016.1 GCA_900548365.1 uncultured Collinsella sp.
CGGCTCCCCGGCCATGCGGTAGAGGAACGCGGCCATGTCGCAGCGGGCGATCTCGTCGTAGGGGCGGAACTCGGCGGTGCCGTCGGCGGCGTCCCAGCCGGTGGAGATGCCCTTGGCCGCCAGCCACAGAATAGCCTTGTAGTGCGGGGTGCCCTCATCGACGTCGGTGAAGGAGACGCCCTTCGCGTCGAACTCCGGCTCGCCGGCAAGGCGGTAGAGGAAGGCGGCCATGTCGGCGCGCCTCACCGTAGCATACGGGCGGAAGCTGAGGGTGCCGTCGGCGTTCTTCCAGCCGGAAGCGATGCCGTTGGCGGCGAGCCACTCGATGTCGCCCTTGTGCGGCGTGCCGGATACCACGTCGACGAAGGAGACCTCCTCGACCTTCTTCAGGCCGGCCTTGGCGTCGGCCAGGGCCTTCGCGGCGGCGTCGACCGCCTTCTGGTCGGCCTTGGCGTCGGCCAGGACCTTCTCAGCGGACTCCAGGGCGTCGGCGAACGGGTGCCAGGTCATGGTCTTGTAGTCCTCGGCCTTGAGAGCCTTGGCCTCCTTGACCGCGGCCTCGAGGGCGGTCTTGTCGACCTGCGGGGCCTCTTCCTTCTTCAGCGCGGCGTGGGCGTCGGTGAGCATCTGCAGCGCGAGGTCGACGTCTGCCTGGCCCGCCTTGTCGCTGTCGAGGATCGTCTTCGCGGTCTTGAGGGCGGACTCGAACGCCTTCCAGGAGTCGGCGGTGTAGCCGTCGGCCTTGAGGTCCTTGACCTCGTCGTACTTGGCCTGGAGCTTGGTCTTGTCGACCTCGGGCTCGGGAGCCACAGGCTGGAGACCGTTCAGTGCGCTCTGGAGCGCATCACGCGTGGTGTTGAACTCACCATAGGTGGTTTCAAATTGACCGGCCTTGATTTCCTTGCGAACCTTCTCGGCAAGCATCTCGGCAGCGGTCAGCTTGGCCTTCAGAGCGTCAATGCTCTCGGGCGTGTACTTGTCAGCATTCTCGACCGCAGTCTTGCCGCGAGCGATAAGCGCCTCGAGCGACTCGATGCCGAACGGATCGCCAATCGTAGTCTTCTCGGGACCCATGACCTCAAGCTCAACAACATGGTTGGTGTTACCGGTACCATCGCTGCGCTTATTGCCGTTCATGTACACACGAACGTAACGAGCCTGCGTGCCGGCCTTAACGTCAAACGTCTTGCCTGCAGAGGTCTCGGCATACGGCTGATCCTCACCAGCGCCGAAGCCGTTCTTATTCTCGGTATCGGAGTTGTAGACGATTACGTCCTTCGTATCGAACGTCTTGTCCTCGGACAGGACGATCGTCGTGTTCGGATACGTACGGCCGTCCTGATAGTAGCGAACAAGATTGATGCTCGTCACATTCTGAACAGCGCCAAGGTCAACCTGCAGGTAGGAGCTCTCGGCCCTGTTATCGTCACCGAACTCGCCGTACTGCTGCGTAGTGTTCTTCACGCCGTCAACGGCCTTGCTGATAGGCATGTCGTTATTGTTCGCAGCATTGCTGTTGTCGCTCTTCCAGGCAGCGATGACTTCCTTGCCACGAGCAAAGTTCACAACCTTGGCGGTACCCGTACCGGGAACGAGCTTGTTGTAACCTGCGAGCAGCTCATCATAAGCCTTCTGCTGCGCAGCGGTGTCGGTGCCCTTCAGGGCCTCCTTCGCAGCGGCAAGCAAAGTATCCATATTGGCTGCCGTCCAAGACTCAACGGTGACCTTGTTCTTCAGGCCCTCGACAGTCTTGATCAGGTTCTCCAGCGGAGAGGCCGGAACCTCGTCGTACGACAAGGCCTTGTCGTACACAACGACCTCGGCAATGCCAGCCTTGGCAGTGATGTCGGCCTTCTTCACGCTGTGGTTGGCGACCTTCTTGGCATCATACTGAGAGCCGGAAAGCACACCGTTGACGTAGACCTTGAGCATACCGTTGTTCTCACGAACACCAGTGATGGTTGCAGTGCCAGCCACAACGTTCTCAGACGCAGCCGTCACACCATTAACAGTGAAGACCGCCTTGCCCTCGGCGTTGACGCCGAGCGACCACTCGTTGCCCTGGGAGACCAGGATGGTATCTGCAGCGACGGGAGCCGTAGCCGCAACGGCGAAGCCGTTAGCACCGGCGAAGCTCTTGTCGGCAGCTGCGATGCTCGGGGTCGAGACGCTCGTAGAACGAACCACGACGCCATCGATATGGAAGTCACGGGCGATGGCGGCGGTCAACTTATTGCCAGCGTAGTCCTCTCCAGCCGTAGCCTTGACCTCAACCTTGGCGCCATCGGCGGGGGCCTCAGTAAGGGTGATGTCGAAGGTCATGAGGTCGGCGTAAGCCTTGGCGACCTTAGCGTCGACCTTCTTGCCATCAACGGTCACCTCGAAGGCGGCGTTCTTGACGTGCTCGTTGGTCTGGACGCGAAGCGTGGTGTTGCTCTCGGTATACAGGCGATTGAAGGCCGGGGCCTCGGTGTCGCCCTTCTTGGTGAGGTGCCAGATCTGGGTCTCACCGGGCTTGAGGGTCATGCTGACCTTGTTGCCCTTGGTAACCGTCTTGGGAGCCTCAGCAGCCTCCCTGTCGCCCTCGGTGTACACATGGTCGAGAGCGACCTTGTACTCGCCCTCGCTCGTGCAGCCGATAGCGTTATCGAGCGTGAACTCGATGGTCTTGTCGGAGTATGCCGGGTTGCGCATCGAGATGATGCCCTCGTCACCTGCGTTGTTGAAGCAAGAGAAGCCGTAGGCATTCTGCTCGCCAGTTGCAGGATTAGCACCGTTAATGCCGTTGCCAGCTGCCAGCGTAGCGGTCTTGGCGGGAGTGCCGCCAATAACCTTAGCGTTGCGCAGCATGTCGAAGTTCTCTTCCTCCCACTTGAGGAAGTCGGCATTCACCAGATACTTCTCGGTGTCGAGGATGGAGTCGGAATAATAGAGCTCCCAGAACGCGGTGCCGCGCGTACCCTGCATGAACAGGTAGTTGCGGAACTGCTCGCCGTCCATGGACTTAGCCGTGATGCCCGTATCCTCTTTGCCATAGATCGGGTCATGGTTGTACACGTTGGCCAGCGGGAACTGGAACTGATGGTTCTTGATGAAGTCGTAGTACACGCCATCACGATAGGTGAGCATGGCGTTCATCTTGTCCGTGAGCTCGCCCGAGTTATAGCGCTCGCCGCGGTCGGCGTTGCACTGCATCCACACAGAGTTGGAGAACTGCAGATACCAGGGGCTGGGGTTCACATAGCAAGTAAGTGAAATCCAGAAATTGGGCAGACCCAGCTCATCGGCACGGTCCTGTACATTGGAGAGCAGCAGGCACCACTTCTCCCACATGTCGGTCACATGGAAGTAGCCGTTGGGACCACCATACATATGCTGATGGGCCGCATCGTAACCAGCGACGTTCTCGCCCGTAGCGAAGTCGCCAAACTGACCACGGTTAATGAAGCCGTCCCACTTCCAATAGCTCACGCCGTAGTCCTCCATCATATCGATGGCGAACTCCTCGAACTTCTTCACGTAGCGAGTATCGGCGACGTCGATGGAACCACCCGATTTCGAACCATTGCCGGCCTCGGCGATAATATCGGCAAGCGTACTGAAGTAGTTGTAACCACCACGCGGGCCGATCCACACGCCGAAGCTCGAGCCGAGCTTCTTCACAAGACTGGAGGACTCGTTCAGGTTGCCACCGAACTTATTGTTGATCTGCCAGAATCCGGCGGTGTTTACATCGGTAACCGGGCCATTGCGCTCAATATCAATCTGCGAGCTCATCGTACCCGCAGTCTTGCGATACAGATTCCAGCCATCGTCAACAACGTAGTTCTCGATCGGGCGAACGCCGGTCTCAGAGAAGTTCTTATCGATGTCGTAGAACGACTTAACAATGTTCTCGTTGTTGATGCGCATCATATTGTCGAACCAGGAGTTGTACTGGATACGGAACTCGCTGGGCTCGGAGATGCTGGTGATGTAGGCGTAGAAGTCCGTCTGGATAAGGTTGAGGTCGAGGGTGTTCGCATGGGTCGCGCCGCTCACCGTCTGCCAGGAGACGTACTCGCCTTCATCGTTCAGGCCGGTATAGGTTGCAGCGTCATCACGTGCGAAATCCTTGAAGTTCTTGCCAGACCAATAGCGCGCACGACCGGTATCGCTCACGATCTGCGTATCGGCAACGGGGAACTCGGAACCGAAGAACATGCCGTTGGCATAGAACGGCTGGCCCAGAATCGACTTCTCCATGTCCATCTCAACGACGCCGCCGGCGTTCGTCGGAATGGTCCACTGCTGAGTGTCATCGACACCGCTCAGGTCAAGATGCTCGCCATCGATATACTTCAGGCGAATATCCTGATCCTCAGACTTAACCTCGATCCACTTGCGCATGAAATGGTCGCCGTTGTACATAACGGCCTTGAGCTCAACCGTAGCGTTACCCTCACCGAACTTAGCGGGCTCAAATGCAAAGGTGATGAGCTTACCAGTCTTCTCAACGTCCTGGATTGTGGCGGTGGTGTCCATCACAACGGGATCGCCGGCGAGCTTCATGGCAGAAGCCTTCAAGATGCCGCCGCTGGTCTCGGGTACGGAGTCGAACTTCTCCTTGAAGAGATCGAGCTCGGCGCCGGCGGCGAAACCACCGTTGCCATCGAGAACCTTGATGCCCACGTAACGACCGGTCACAGCCTCATCAAGACCGCAGTAGACCATCTTGTGGCTACCGTTGGCATAGGCGCCAGCGTAGCTAACCTCGCAAGTGTCCTTGAGGTTCTTCTCGTCGAACAGGCCTTCCTTGGTATTGGAGGCGTACACAGCGTACTTCTTGAAGTTGCCGTTGGTGGAAGCGCCCTCTTTGCGGCCTGCATAGCCGACCGTCTGGAACGCAACGTCCTTCTGAGCGTCGCCGCGATCGATCGTGATCGTCGCGGGCATGTTCACCGGCTGGCCATTTTCATAGTTGCAATGCCAGTAGGAGTTCAGATTGCCGTCGATGAGAGCCTTGATGCCCTGGCCGTCGCCAGAACCCTTATCGGAGTTGGTCGTGATGGACCACTCGCCGGCTTCGACAGCCTCGGGATGAACTATGGATTTACCAGACTCATCGAAGAAGTCAATCTCCGCGATGTTGGCAAACTTGCCGTTCATCGAGGTGTCGCCCTTATCACTCTGCCAATGGTAAGAGTCCGTTACTGCAATGCGAATCTTCTGAGCGGTAATAATGGAGGGAAGGGTAACGTCCTGCTTTCCATCCTCTTTACCCTTTTTAAATTCGCCTTCGTAGGCATCGACCCAGGCCTTGCCGTCCCACTTCTGGATCTTATAGTTCCAGATCTGGCCCGTGCAATGATAGTGAGCGGACCCGTCGTAACGAGGGACATAGCTAAACGACTTGAAGGAGCGGTTGGCACCGAAGTCAATCTCGAACCAAATGTCCTTATTGGCGGTCTCAGTCGATGCCCAATAGGTGTCATTCTTGCCGTCTATCGCCTTGTCGGCAAGCGCCTGCTCGCCGCTGTCAACGCTCGAGGCACTCACCGTAACGTTAACGGTGGCACCAGCGCCAGATTTCACGCTGTGCAGGAAGCCCTCCGCAGGCTCCTGACGCGCGGCCTCGAACATACCCTCAATGAGGAATTCCTCGGATTGTGCCCCCGGAACAAACTGGGTCTTACCCAGCTTGTTGTCGATGAGCGTCGTCTTCAGCTTTCCATCCTTGAAGCTGAACGTTCGGGCGAATGCATCGTTGCCGATGGTGATGCTCTTGTCAGCGTCGGTCTTCACTTCAACATTGCCGTACCCGGACGCCGCAAACGCGGGGGGGGTAGAGAAGCCGAGGATACCGACCATGGCAGCGGTTGCTGCAACCGACATAAATGTGCACCGTTTCATTCGCACCTCCCTTCTCCTGTGGAGGCTCGAGCATGGGTTCATGCACCCCCAGCGCCTTTCGGCATAAGCCCCCAACCTATAAAGACATCTCAACAGTACCAAGTCGTTCCATCAACCCTTCGGCAAACGGCCAGGAGCCCTGCAGGCGGCCCCTTTTCCGCTGTGAACGGTCTTCAACTGGTATGTACCAGATAATGTGTTCGAAGCATTAACCTTATCTTTTGTAAACTGGTATTAAGTTTTAAAACAGGTAACGACTACACAGAACCACCCAGGGCGACCCCTTCGATATCGCGTACATAAAAAAGCTCCCCACATCGATCTCCTAAAAGACAGATGCGGGGAGCTTCCGTGCGAGGCACCCTCGGATGGAGGCCCTCATCACATGCGAGAGGGTGATTATGTCGCCAGATCAAGGCCCCCATCGAAGGACGCCTCGCACGGGTGGGAAGCCAAGGCTCCCCACCCTTCAATCAAAGCACTAGCGGCGGCGCTTCACAACAGCACCGGCGCCAAGCGCGGCAACACCGGCAAGGGACGCAGCCGCGAGCGCGATCATCGAGGGATCGCCCGTCTGAACGAGCGAGCCGTTCGAACCCGGCTTGCCAGAGGGCTTGTCGCCCTGGTCAGTCGGCTTGTCCGAGGGGTTCTCGGGCTTGACATCCGGCTTCTCGCCGGGCTTGTCCGGGTTGGTGCCCGGATCCTGGGCCTTCTCCCACGTGGCGGTAAGAACCAGGTCGCCCTTTACAGCGGCATCGAAATCGTACGCCGCGTCACCGTTGAACCAACCCCTGAAGACGTAGCCTTCGCGGGTGGGATCGTCGGGCTTGGCAACCTTCTGGCCCTCGAGGACCTTCACCGTTGCGGTCTCCATACCCTCGTAACCGTAGTCAAAGGTCACGGTGTACTCAACCGGCTGGGGATCGGGCTTGACGAGCTCGAGTGCGTCGATGGCAGCCTTCAGCGCCTCGCGAGCGTTGATGACATAGCTCATGGGCTTGTCGGTCGCGCCGCCCTCGATGGTTGCCACGACCTCCTTGGCAGCAGCCAGCGGGGCCTTCAGATCCTCGATGGAGTCGGACGTGTAGTCGTCCTTGTTCTCCAGCGCGGTCTCGGCCTGGGCGATGAGAGCCTTCAGGCCGGCCAGATCATACGGATCGGCGGAGAGGCGGGCGCCCATAACCTGGAGCTCCACGATGTGGTTCTCCTTGCCGCCGTCCTTAACGCCATGGCCATACAGGCGCATGTAGCGAGCCTTCACGGGCTTATCGCCCTCGGCGTCGCCGTAGAGCACCTTGCCGTTGGAAGACTCGGCATACAGGGCGTCGCCCGTAAGCTTGCCCTCGCCAAGGCCGTACAGGTCCTGGTCGCCAGAGTAGTAGAGAACCTGGGCGTCGGAGAAGTCCGCCTTATTTGCAACCACGACGGCGGTGCCGTTGTAGGTGCGGCTATCCTGCCAATAGCGCCACAGGTTCACGGCGTCGATGCGGCACGTCTCGCCAAGGTCGAGCTCCATGTAGGAGCCGGCGGCCTTGTTGTCGTTACCGAAGATGGCGTAGCTGCCGGTATCAATCCTGCCGTCGGTGGCAACGGACAGCGGCCTGCCGCTGTTGGTAGCCGGGGTATCGGTGGCGCCATCGACCCAGGCGGCGGAGAGCTCGGCACCGTTAGCGAGGTTCATAACCGTGCGCGGAATGAGCTTGCCGTAGGCCTCGAGCAGGTTGTCGTATGCCTCGGCCTTAGCGGCAGCGTCCGTGCCCTCAAGGGCCGTCTTGCCCGCCTCGAGCAGGGCGTCCATACCGGCAGCGCTCCAAGACTCCTCGGTGAAGAGGCTCTTCTCCGACTCGATCTTGGCAATGAGCTCAGCCAGCGGCGAGGCGGGAACCTCGTCGTAGCCCAGAGACTTGTTGTACACAACCACGTCGGTTGCGGCGGCGCCGGCAACAACCTTGTCAGCCTTCATGGAAACGAAGGCCTTCTCGGCGTTGTAGTCGGAACCAGAGATCTCGCCATCGACGTAGATCTTCACCATGCCGTTGTTCTCGCGAACACCGGTGATGACGTTGTCGCCCTCGGCAAGCGCAACGTCAGCCGTGGCGGATACGCCCGCAACGGTGAAGACGGCCTTGCCCTCGGCGTTCACGGACAGGGACCACTGATCGCCCTGGGACAGGACGGTGGTGTTCTTCAGCGCACCGTCGACCGTGGCGGTCACGGCAAAGCCATTGTCGCCCTCGATGCTGCGGTCGGCAGAGGAGAGCTCGTCCTGAGCAGCAACCTGCTCGTCGTCGACAACAACGCCGTCGGTGTAGTGCTTGGCGTCGACGGAGCCCTCGAGCTTGTTGTTCACCGAGTCGGTGCCGGCGGTAGCCTTGACCTCAACGGTCGCGTCGTCGGACATGGCCTCGGGCAGCGTGATATCGAAGGTCTTCAGGTCGGCATAGGCCTTGACAGCGTCCTTGCCCAGCTCGACCTTCTTGCCGTCGACGGTCACCTCGAAGCCCGCGCCGGCAACGTGCTCGGAAGCCTGAACGCGAACGGTCGTGCTGTTCTCAACGGAGATGTTCGACAGCACGGGAGCGGTCTTGTCAGCCTTCTGGCTGAGGTGCCAGATCTGAACCTCGCCCGGCTTGAGGGTCACCTCGACGGTGGAGCCAGCGGCAAAAGAGTCAGCAGACTCCGCGATGGCGTCGCCGTTGGCGGTATAGGAGTGATCGATCGCCTTGTGCCAGGTGCCCTTGGCCTTCGCACCAATGGCATCGTCCAGCTTGAAGGAGATGGTCTTGTTCTGGGCAGACGGGTTGCGCATCGAGATGATGCCCTCGGTGCCCTCGATGTTGAAGCCGGCAAAGCCGTATGCATCCTGCGTGCCGGCAGCCTGGCTCACGCCGCCATCGAGCGTAGCGGTGGTGTCGGGGTTGCCTCCGATCATCTTCGCGTTGCGAAGCATGTCGAAGTTGCCCTCCTCCCATGCGAGGAAGTCGGCGTTGATGAGGTACTTCTCCTCATCGAACAGCGAATCGGAGTAGTAAAGCTCCCAGAACGCGGTGCCGCGCGTACCCTGCATGAACATGTAGTTGCGGAACTGCTCGCCATTCATAGAGGCGGCGGTGATGCCGGTGCCCTCTTTGCCGTAGATGGGATCGTGGTTGTACACGTTCGCCAGCGGGAACTGGAACTCGTGCTTCTCCACGAAGTCGTAGTAGCAGCCGTCGCGATAGGTGAGCATGTTGTCCATCTTGTTGTTCAGGACGGAATTCCAACGCTCGCCGCGGTCGGCAACGCACTGCAGCCACACGGAGTTGGACCACTGCAGGAACCAGGGGCTCGGGTTCACATAGCAGGTCAGCGAGATCCACAGGTCCTCGATGCTCTCGGCGTCGGCGGTATCCCACACGCGCTCGAACAGGACGATCCACTTCTCCCACAGGTCGGTGGCATGGAAGTAGCCATGGGGGCCACCGTACATATGATGATGGTTCTCGTCGTAGCCCACAACGCCGTCACCGGAAGCAAAGGTGCCGTACTGGCCGCCGTCGGCGAAGCCGTCCCACTTCCAGTAGTTGACGCCGTAGTCCTCCATCCACTTCACGGCCATGTCGCTGAAGTTGTCGACATAGCGCTGGTCGGCAACGTCGATGGAGCCACCGGCCGCGGAGCCCTTGCCCGCAGCCTGGATGATGTTAGCCAGGTTGCCGTTGTAGTTATAACCACCACGCGGGCCGATCCACACGCCGAAGTTGGAGCCAAGCTTGTTCACGAGCTCGGAGGAGGGCGTAAGGCCCTCGGGGAACTTGTTGTTGAACTGCCAGAAGCCTTCGGTGTTCACGCCGAGCTTGCCGCCGAGGGGGCCGTTGCGGCGCAGGTCGTCGCCAGAGGTGTACTGGCTCTCGGTCTGACGGTACTGGTTCCAGCCGTCGTCCACGACATAGGACTCCAGCGGACGCACGCCCGTCTCGGACAGGTGCTTGTCCACCGCCTGGAAGGACTCGATGATGTTCTCGTCGTCGATGAACATCATGTTGTCGAACCAGGAGTTGTACTGGATGCGGAACTCGCTCGGCTTGGAGATGCTCGTGATATAGGCGAAGAAGTCGCTCTGGATGAGGTTCATATCGGAACCATCGGAGTGCGTGGCGCCGCACACCGTCTGCCAGGAGACGTACTTGCCATCGGTGGTGAGCTGGTTATCGCGCTTGAAGTCCTCGAAATTCTTACCGGTCCAGTAGCGGGAGCGGCCCAGGCCGTCCGCGATCTGGGTATCGGTCTCGGGGAACTCGGAACCAACGAACATGCCGTTGATGTAGATGGGCTGGCCAAGCGTCGCCTTGGCAGCATCCATGGCTACAACGCCGGAGTTCTTGGGGATAGACCAGGTCTTGTCGCCTTCCTTGGTAACAAGGTGCTCGCCGTCGATGAAGTTGATGCGAGCGGTCTTGTCCTCAAGCTTCACCTCGAGGAACTTGCGCATGAAGTGGTCGCCGTCGTACATGACGACCTTCTCCACCACGGTACCGTTGCCATTGCCGAACTGGGCGGGAGCAAAGGTGAAGGTGATCATCTTGCCCGGCTTGTCGGCGGTATCGGAGACCTCGGTCTTCTGCAGCTCGAGCTTGCTGGAAACAAAGCCCTTTGCCTCGCCCTCGGGAACCGACGTGAACTTCTCGGCATACAGATCGATCTCGGAGCCCGCAGCGAAGTTGCCGTTTGCGCCCTCGGTGACGCGGAAACCAACATAGCGACCATTCTGAGCCTCGTTAAGGCCGAAGTAGATCATCTTGGGGGTCTGTCCGTCGTATGCACCGGCGTAGTCGACCTTGAAGGAGCCCTTCTTGTTGGCGGCTTCATAGAGCTTGGCCTTGTCGTTGGAGACGTAGAGCTCGAACTTCTTGACGTTGCCGTTCGAGGACGCGGCGCCCTTGCGGCCGGCATAGCCCACCGTCTGGAAGGAGGAGCTTGCGCCCTGGCCGCGGTCAATGGTGATATCGACCGGCATCTTGCTCTGGTCGCCAGTACCGTTCTCGTTGTAACGAGAATGGAAGTACGTGTCGAAATTGCCGTCGATCAGCGCAGCGGCACCGTCGCCATCGCCGTTCTGCACGGAATTGGCCTCGGCGGTCCAGTTGGCGGCAGCCGTGGAGGTCAGAACGCTCTCGCCAGCAGCGTTCTTCGCATCGAACTCGGCAACGTTAATTGCCGTGTTGACCTTGTCGGAGCTCCAGTGATAAGACTCGGTTGCCTTCAGGCGCAACGCGGTGGTCTTGACAGCATCCTTGAGCTCGACCGTGGTCTTGCCGGTTGCGTTGAAATCGCCCTCGGAGGCCTCGACCCACTGGTCGCCCTTCTTGTACTCCAGGACGTACTTCTTGATACGGCCGGTGCAATCCCAGTTATTGCCGTTTGCGACGCGCGGCGTGTACTCGAAGGACTTGACCGTCTTCTCGCCGCCGAAGTTGACGACCAGCCACTGGCCGCCGGCGGTATCGACGGAGCACCAATACGTAGCAGGATTGCCGTCGATGGCGTTCGCCGCGGCATTGCCCTCCTCCTGCATCGTCGAGGAAACCTCGACCGTGGCGCGCGAAACGGCGCCACCCTGGGGCTTGACGCTCGTAAGCGCCTTATCGGGCTCTACACGCGTGCTCTCGGCGAGCTGCTCGATGTAGAACTCCTCGGAACCGTCTTGCGGAGCAAACTTGGAACCGCCGAGCATGTTGTTGATCTCGGTCGTCTTCAGTTTGTTCCCGGCAGTGCTGAATGTACGAGAAAGAGCGCCGTTGCCGATGGTGATGCTATCGCCACCCTGCTTAACGGTCACCGCACCGTAACCGGAACCCGCAGCAAATACGGGAGCCGAGAAACCAAGCGCGCCAACCATAGCAACGGCCGCGGCTACTGCAAATCTGCCTCTCTTCATTCGCACCTCCTTTCTTTCCAGGAGGGCCAACGTCCGTAGGCGTTCATCTCGAAACAATCCGTGCGACGAGATGGTCCACCCCCCATTGATTAACCCTTTCAGAATAATGGGAAATAGAAAAACCCTTCGGTGAGCGGCATCCTATGCGCCGCGAACGGTATCCATTTTTCGCTAAACGGCATTGTTGCTGGTTACAACCAGGTAACTACTGCATCTTGTTTACCTATTGTTTTGTAAACTGGTATCGTCCTATATCACAAGATTCCTAACATGTGTGCGAGATTATTATTGAAAACGCCGCATCGTTCTCCCAGCTAGATGCTTCGCCATGAATTCGCGCGCCGATGCATCGATGCGCGCGCTGTATCCGGACGCCCACCCGCATCGACCCCGCGGCTGCCGAACGCGCGGCCACGCGACGGCGGAACACCCGGCGCCGCGGCTGCCGAACACCCGGCCCCGTAGCGGCGGCAAGGCCCGGCCCCGCACCGGCCGAGCACCTTACAGAAATATGTTACGCGATTTGTGCGTATACCTTCCGAACGCCGTCAGCGATAGAGCGTTCCATAAGCATACGCGTTGCCTGGGTAGCATTTCACGACGGAGCCGAAGGCCCGTTGGCATGCAAAAGCCTCCCGTTTCTCATATGAGAAACGGGAGGCTTGCCCGCTGTTCGGATTGTCGTCGCGACGGTTGTCACCACGCCGGCTGCCGTCACGCCGTCCGCGGCGGGCCCGCTCGCAGCTCTACGCCAGGTCCTGCAGGGCGATCACGCGCATGCCGTCCGCCTCGTCGGCACCGGAACGGGCATCGCGCTCCGCCTCGAGCGCGGCGACGAACGCATTCGCGGCCGAAAGGGCCGTCACACAGGTCACCCCGCGGCGAACGGCCTCGGTGCGCAGCGTATATCCATCGCCGCGCGACCCCTGGCCGTAGGGGATGTTGATCATGAAGGCGATCTTACCGTTCGCCACCAGGTCGAGCACGTTGGGACGGGCGCCGTCGCGCGGACCGCTCACTTTCTCGACCACCTCGCACTTCACGTTTCCGCCGCGCAGCACGCGAGCCGTGCCTTCCGTCGAGCAGATCTCGAACCCCAGGTAATGCAGGATGCGCGCGACGGACAGGATGTGCCGCTTATCGCGATCGCACACCGAGATGAAGACCTTGCCGTCCTCGGGCGACGGAAGCTCGTAGTCGATCGCGAGCTGCGTCTTCGCATACGCCTGCGGGTAGCTGCTCGCGATGCCCATGACCTCGCCGGTCGACTTCATCTCGGGACCCAAGACGACCTCGGCACCCGGGAACCGGCCCCAGGGCATCACAGCCTCCTTCATGCAGAACCAATCCAGCGCGCGCTCGTCGCTCGGCAGCCCGAGGTCGGCGATCTTCTCGCCGACCATGATGCGCGCCGCCATCTTGGCCAGCGGAACGCCCGTGGCCTTCGAGATAAAGGGCACCGTGCGACTCGCGCGCGGATTGGCCTCGATCACGTAGATCGTCTCGCCCTTGATGGCGTACTGCACGTTCACCAGGCCGCGCACGCCGAGCGCGAGGGCGATGCGGCGGGTCGTGTCGCGCAGCTTCGCCTGGAGCGACTCGGAGAACGAGAACGGCGGGATGCACGTCGCGGAGTCGCCGGAATGGATGCCCGCCTCCTCGATGTGCTCGAGGATGCCGCCGATGTAGACCTCATCGCCGTCGCAGAGCGCGTCGACATCGCTCTCGATCGCGCCCTCCAGGAATCGATCGAGGTAGACGGGGTAATCCGGCGAGACGCGGGCTGCCTCCGCCATATAGTCGCGCAGGTGCTCGGCATCGTAGGCGATCATCATGCCGCGGCCGCCAAGCACGTAGCTCGGACGGACGAGCAGCGGGTAACCGATGCGCGCCGCCACCGCCTCGGCCTCCTCGAACGAGGTCGCCATGCCCGCGGGGGGATACATGATGCCCAGCCGGTCGAGGACGGCGCTGAAGCGCTCGCGGTCCTCGGCCAGGTCGATGGCATCGGGCTGCGTACCCATGATGTGCACGCCGGCCTCTTTCAGCATACGCGCGAGCTTGAGCGGCGTCTGGCCGCCGAGCGTCACCACCACGCCGTCGGGGCGCTCCACATCGATGACGTCCATGACGTCCTCGTAGGTGAGCGGCTCGAAATAAAGGCGATCGCTCGTGTCGTAGTCGGTGGACACGGTCTCGGGGTTGCAGTTCACCATGATGGTCTCGAAGCCCTGCGCGGCCAGCGCGTAGCTCGCGTGCACGCAGCAGTAATCGAACTCGATACCCTGGCCGATGCGGTTGGGGCCCGCGCCCAAGATCATGGCCTTGGGCTTGGAGCACGCCGCCACCTCGTCGCCCGCGACCGAGCGGCGGGCGTCCTCGCCGGCGCGCATGAGGTTCTCGTAGGTCTTGTAGTGGTACTGGGTCTCGCTCGAGAACTCAGCCGCGCAGGTATCCACCGTCTTCATGCTGGGGAGCACGCCCAGGCCCTTGCGGTAGGCGCGCACGAAGCGCTCGTCGCTCCCCGTGAGCAGCGCGATCTCGGCGTCGCTCGCGCCGTATTGCTTGAGCAGGCGCATGGCGTCGGCATCGATATCCTCGACGCGCAGGCCGCGCACCGCCTCGCGCACGGCCATCATGTCGGCGATGCGCGCCAGGTACCAGGGGTCGATATGCGTCAGCTCGTGCACGCGGTCCACGCCCCAGCCGCGGCGCAGCGCCTCGGCCACGAAGAAGACGCGATGCTCCGCGGGCGTCGCGGCACGGCGCTCGACCTCGTCGTCGGCGAGCTTCGAGAGGTCGTCGCGGCCGGCAGCGAGCAAGCCGACGTGACCGTCCTCCAACGAGCGCATCGCCTTGCCGAACGCCTCCTCGAAGGTGCGGCCGATCGCCATCACCTCGCCCACCGCCTTCATGCGCGTGGACAGCGTGGTGTCGGTGCCCTTGAACTTCTCGAACGCGAACCGCGGGGCCTTGACCACACAGTAGTCGATCGACGGCTCGAAGCACGCGGGCGTCGCCTTCGTGATGTCGTTGGTGATCTCGTCCAGCGTGTACCCCACGGCCAGACGGGCCGCGGCCTTGGCGATCGGGAATCCCGTAGCCTTGGACGCGAGCGCGGAGCTGCGGCTCACGCGCGGGTTCATCTCGATGACGATGAGGCGCCCGTTCTCGGGGTTGACGGCGAACTGCACGTTGGAGCCGCCGGTCTCTACGCCCACCTTCTCCAGGATGGCGAGCGATGCCACGCGCATGCGCTGGTATTCCAGGTCGGACAGGGTCTGCGCCGGAGCGACCGTGATGGAATCGCCCGTGTGCACGCCCATGGGGTCGAGGTTCTCGATCGAGCACACAATGATGCCGTTGCCGGCGTGGTCGCGCATGACCTCCATCTCGTACTCTTTCCACCCGATGATGGACTCCTCGACCAGCACCTCGCTTGCCGGCGATAGCTCGAGGCCCTGGCGCACGATCTCGACGAGCTCCTCGGATGTACGGGCGATGCCGCCGCCCGCGCCGCCCAGGGTGAAGCTGGGGCGCAGCACGCACGGATACCCCACGCGCTCCGCGATCGCCAGCGCGTCCTCGATGGAGTACGCGTAGCCGGAGCGGGCGACCTCGAGGCCGATCTCGGCCATGGCCTCGTTGAAGAGCTTACGGTCCTCGCCGCGCTCGATGGCAGCGAGATCGCAGCCGATCATCTCGACGCCGCAGCGCTCGAGCACGCCCGCCTTCGCCAGGTCGACCGCCGCGTTCAGGCCGGTCTGCCCGCCCAGCGTGGGCAGCAGCGCGTCGGGGCGCTCCTTCTCGATGATGCGCTCGATGAACGACGGGGTGATGGGCTCGACGTAGGTGCGGTCCGCGAGGTCGGGGTCGGTCATGATGGTGGCGGGGTTCGAATTGACGAGCACGACCTCGTAGCCGTCCTCCTTCAGCACCTTGCACGCCTGCGCGCCCGAATAGTCGAACTCGCACGCCTGGCCAATGACGATGGGGCCGGACCCGATGACGAGAATCTTGCTGATATCCGTACGTTTAGGCATGTTGGCCCTCCTCGGCGAACTTCCAGCCGGCCAGGCGGTCGGCGGCGATATCGATATCCAGATAGTCTTCGTCACCGTTCATCAGGCGCGTGAACGCCGTGAACAGGTAGTGGGCGTCGGTTGGACCGGGAGCCGCCTCGGGGTGGTACTGCACGCTGAACGCGGGGACGTCGAGCAGCTGGATGCCCTCGGCGGTGCCGTCGTTCAGGTTCACATGGGTGAGACGAATGCGGCCGAACCGCTCGTTCTCGACAACCGGCGCTACGCCGCGGCGCACCCAGAAGCGCAGGTCGCCGTCAGCAGGATGCTCGGCGACGCCGTCGGAGAGCTCGGGCACGAGCGCGCCCAGGCTGGGGAAGACCAGGCCGAAGCCGTGGTTCTGCGCCGTGATCTCGACACGGCGCGTGAGCAGGTTCATCACGGGCTGGTTGCCGCCGTGATGGCCGAACTTGAGCTTCTCGATCTGGGCGCCCGCCGCGAGGCTGATCATCTGATGCCCGAGGCAGATGCCGAACACCGGCACGCGACCGAGCAGGCGCTCGACCTGCTTATAGGTGGCTTCGACCGCATCGGGGTCGCCGGGGCCGTTGGACAGGAAGACGCCGTCGGGCTCGGTGGCGAGCACCTGCTCCGCCGGCGCGTCCCACGGCACGACCTCGAGCTCGCAGCCCGCCTGGACGAGCCCCTCGAGGATGCCGCGCTTCACGCCGCAGTCGTACACCGCGACGCGATGGCGTACGGGCGCAGCCGGCGCCATGCCGAACGCCCTCGAGGAGGAGAGCGAAGGCGCGTCGAGCGCGTATCCTGCATCGCAGCTCACGGTCTCGACCAGGTTCTGCCCCACGAGGCCGGGAGCGGCGTCGAGTGCGGCGCGGAGCTCCGTCGCGGAGGCGAGCTCGGTGGACACGATGCCCTTCTGCGCACCCGTCTCGCGCAGATGACGCACCAGGGCGCGCGTATCGATTCCCTCGATCGCCACGACGCCGCGGCGCTCCAGGTAGGCGGGCAGGCTCGTCGCCGAGCGCCAGTTCGACGGCGTGCGGCACATATCGCGCACCACCATCGCGCGCAGAGCCGGCGCGGGAGAAGACCCGGGCGCGCACGAGAGCTGCGCATCGGCTTCGTCGATTCCGTAATTTCCAATTTGAGGATAGGTCATGGTCACGATCTGACCTGCATACGAGGGATCGGTGAGCACCTCGAAATATCCCTCGAGCGACGTGTTGAAACACACCTCGCCGATCGCCGTGCCGCGCGCGCCGCAACCCCTGCCGTAGAACATCGTTCCATCGTCGAGCATGAGCACCGCCGGGCACGTCTCGCCCTTGCTGGTTGCAGCCAGCATGGCGTTTGCAAGGGCGCTGCCCCTGCCTTGATTCGCCTTCATTCGCATCTCCTTTTCGGTCTCTCGGTACCGGCTTAAAGGTCCATTTGGCTCGTGGTATTGTAGACCAAACTTCACCATTTGGTATGCAGAAGCAACAATATTCATCAATTGATTGATATTGGCTGTTTTTATTCATAGCCTGTGGCCATTCTCTGGGGATTGCCATTCGCGCGCCCCGTACCGGGCATGCGGCGCCAGCCCCTCCGACGACGCGGTCCCCGGGACGTTTCGCCCGTGTTTCATGCTCGCATTTTTCGTCAAAAGCACTATGCTGGGTACTCGTACGCTGGTCCATAAGTCCGCGGAAGAAAGAAGGCATCGCTATGTCTACCCTCACCCCCAGCACCAATTCATCAGCCCTCTACGAGCGCAGCGGATCGTACATACCGCGCGTCGCCGCCGTGCACGACATGTGTGGCTACGGGAAGTGCTCGCTCGGCGTCGCCATCCCCGTCTTGTCGGCTGCGGGAATCGACGTGTGCCCCGTGCCCACGGCCCTGTTCTCGGCCCACACCAAATTCCCCGTGTTCTACATGCATGACACCACCGACATGCTCGGCGAGTACCTCGACGCCTGGCAGCAGGAGGGCATCGAGCTCGACGGCATCTACTCGGGCTTCCTGGGCTCCGCAGAGCAGGTAGCGGTCATCCAGCGCCTCTATCGCGAGTACCCGCAGGCACTCCGTATCGTCGACCCCGTCATGGGAGACGGCGGCATCAAGTACCCCACCTATACCGATGAGCTATGCCAGGCCATGGCGCACCTCGTGGACGGCGCGGACGTCCTCACCCCCAACCTCACCGAGGCATCCATCCTCACGGGCATCCCCTATGAAGGGCAGGATGTCGACGAGGCGTTCGTCCAGCGCAACGTGGACGCGCTGATCGAGATGGGAGCCAAGACGGTCGTTATCAAGGGCATCGTCCATCAGGGAGAGAGCATCATCAGGAACTACCTCGCCGACGCCTCCATCGACGGAGGAGCGATCCAGGAGGTTACCAGCGAGCTGCTCCCCTACATGCTGCACGGTACGGGCGACCTGTTCGCCAGCGGGCTCACCGCCGCGCTCTATTCCGGCCATACGCTGCATGACGCCGTCGTCTTCGCCGGCGACCTGGTGCGCGATGCCATGCGCATCACGAAGGAGCAGCCCGATTTCGAGGTTCGCGGCGTCTCGTTCGAGCCCACCCTGGGCAAGGTGGCATCGCTGCTCGCGTAAACCCGCCGCACGGCGATCCGCCGCCCGGCCTCGCCGTGGTCCCCGCACCCGGCTCTTTGCATGGCAAAACCGCCTCCCGAATCCCTGGGCGCGTACAGCGCGGGGATACGGGAGGCGGTCTCTTAAGCAAAGCGGTTGTCGCAGTCCGCTAACTCTTCTTCTCGGAGGCTAGCACTTCCTCGAGACTCTTCTCGCGCGGGCCGCCGCGGAAGATTTCCGAGCCATGCAGCAGGTGCTCCCGCTGCATCTCGAAGCGCTCCTCGTTAACCTCATTCTGCGTGATGCCGTCGTTCTCGATCAGACTGCTTACCGAGTTCACCTGCTCCTGGATCTTCCCCGTGGTGCTGTCGTCCATACCGACGATCTTAAGCTTCCAGTCGATGTAGTTCGAGTACTGGGACGACTCCTTCGTCCAGATAAACGTCAGGATGGTCTTGCGGGTGCCCGATGCCGGGATAAAGCCGAACAGCCGGTCGTGCGCGTAGGAGCCATCGCGGTTCACCAGCGCGCACACGTTGTACACCACGCGGTCGATCTTCTCGTTGAGCAGGGCGTTCGTCGCCAACGCCGCCGCCTGGATCTGCGAGTTCGAGAGCAACTCGAGCTCGTTGGCCGAATCGGTGTCGACCACCGTGACCTCGACGACCCCGCTGCGCTCGTCCGCCTCGTCCACGCTGAACGTCGCGGGAAACTGCGTGAATCCGTTACCCCACTCCACACCGCTCTCCATGGCGTGCTCGACCGTGAAGCGGTCGACGTTCTCGGAGAGGTTCGCCGTGTTGAGGCGGCGGTTCACGCCGTAGACGACCTGCATGCCCAGCACGAACAGCAAGGCGCCGACGATCACCAGGGCGCCGGTGCGCGAGATGGTTTTGCCCACCTGGGAGCCAGAAGGGTCCTGCTCGGACAAGGGATCGATCGCGGCGCGGCGGGCGCGGCGCGACTTCTTCCCATCCTCGACCAACGCGGAGACCGCCTCGTCCCCGCCGTTTTTACGGGCGCGGGCGAACAGGGAGCGACGCTTCGCGCGGTCTTTCTTCCGATCGGGGTCGAGCACACCGGATTCATCCAGCTCGGAGAAGAGCTCGACGACTTCTTCTGAGGTGAGGGGGGGCTTCTTCGCCATAATCTGCCTAACGGGTTGGTTGCGCCGCGCGCAGGGCGCGCATACGCCTTGACGGGCTGATCGCGCTACACATCGATCGCGCGCACGCCTTCGAACTGCATTCGATAGTAACGGGCGTAGGTGCCGCCGCGAGCGAGAAGCTCATCGTGCGTCCCGCGCTCCACGACCTTGCCACGTTCCACCGTCGCGATCTCGTCGGCGTTCTTAATGGTCGACAAGCGATGCGCGATGATGATCGTGGTGCGGTCGGCGGCGAGGCGCTCGAGCGACTCCTGCACCGCGCCCTCGCTCTCGTTGTCGAGCGCCGACGTCGCCTCATCCAGGATGAGGATCGCGGGGTCCTTGAGGAACACGCGGGCGATGGCGACGCGCTGCTTCTGACCGCCCGACAAGCGGCCGCCGCGCTCGCCAACCACCGTGTCGTAGCCCTCGGGAAGGCTGCTGATGAATTCATGGATGTTCGCCCTGCGAGCAGCCTCCATGATCTCATCGTCCGTCGCGCCGGGGCGACCATAGGCGATGTTCTCGCGCAGGGTGCCGTCGAACAGGTACACGTCCTGCTGCACCAGGCCGATGGAGCGGCGCAGACTCTCCTGCGTTACCGTTCGAATGTCCTGCCCGTCGATGGTGATGGACCCCGACGACACGTCGTAGAACCGCGGCAGCAGCGAGCACGTGGTCGACTTGCCGCCGCCGGACGGGCCCACCAGCGCGATGGTCTCGCCGGGCCGGATGCTCAGGTTCAGGCGGTCGATAACCGGGCGCTCGCTCTTTCCGTGCTCGCTTAGGTCCGCATCGGCATAGGAGAAGCACACGTCGCGATACTCGATCGCGCCGCCGCCAACCTCGAGCGGGCGGGCATCCGGCGCGTCCCGGATATCGGGTGCCGTCGCCAGGACCTCGTCCATGCGACGGAAGCCGGCGATGGCCTTCTGGAACGTCTCCGTCGAATTGACCAGCGTCTCGATGGGGCTGGTGAACAAGCTGATATAGAGCGCGAAGGTCGCTAGGTCCACCGCCGTCATCTGGTTGTTCGCCACGAGAAAGCCGCCGAACAGCACGATCGTCAGGTAATGCACGGCCGTCATGCAGGCGCTCGTCGCCTGATAGGCGCCCATCGCGTGGTACTGGTTCACCTTGGACTCGAGATAGCGGTCGTTTGCCGCGCGGAACTTGGCGCGCTCGGTCTCCTCGTTTGCAAACGACTTCACCACGCGCATGCCGCCCAGCGAATCCTGGAGCTGGGAGTTCACCTCCGAGATCTTTGTGCGGTTCTCAGCGAACACCTCGCGCATGCGGAAGTTCTGGCGGATCATGATGACGGCGAACACCACGGTCACCAGCGTGAGCGCGGCGGCGAGCGACGAGGAGATCGTGAACAGGATGACCAGGGCGCCCACGATCTTGATACCGCAGATGATGATCCACTCCGGGAGATGATGGGCCCCCTCGCAGATATCGAACAGGTCGTTCACGACGCGGCTCATCATGTCGCCCGAGCTATGGGCGTCGAAGTAGCCGAAGCTGAAGCGCTCGTATTGGTCGAACAAGTCCTCGCGCATCCGCGACTCCATGCGCGCACCCATGATGTGTCCCTGGGCGGACACGAAGTAGACGCACGCCGTGCGCACCAGGTACATGACCACGAGCCCGATACCCAAGAACAGCAATCCATCCATGATCGCCGCTGCGCCCTGCGTGAACAACCCGCCCGTTAGCGCGCGAAGGATGATGGGAAACGCCAGGTCGATGCCCGCATACGTGAGCGCGCAAAGCGTATCCGCTATAAACAAGCCCTTCTCAGGGCCGTAATATGACAAAAACCGTTTAAACATACCGTCCATTCTCCCCGATACAACCAACAACCCAAAGACGCCTCGGGCGCCGCAAGCGAAGCGAGCCGGGCACCACCGCACCGCTTCGGGCGCCGCGAGCGAAGCGAGCCGGGCGCTCCCCCGTCCCCGCTTCGGTCCCTCCATCCTCCCCGAGCATCGACCGCACGGCCGAATCGGTCGGCGCCGCGGCGTTTCCGTAAGGGGCTTTCCCGCAGCGAAGCGAGGACCAGCCCCTTACGGAAACGCCGCGGCGCCGGCACGCACTCGACCGCTACAGCCGATGCGAGACCGCATCGAGGGCCAGCGCGCCCACGACGGTCTTCGCGTCCTCGATCTTTCCGTCAAGCACCGCGTCGATCAGCTCGGATAGCGGCACCAGATCGACGTTCACGAACTCGTCGTCATCGGGCGATGCGCCATCGAACTCGAGCTGCGTGGCGAAATAGATGTGGATGAGCTCGTCGCTGAAACCGCACGACGTCGCGATCGTCGTGAGATAGCGGATACGGCGCGGCGTGAACCCCGTCTCCTCGCGCAGCTCGCGCTTAGCGCACTCCAGCGGATCCTCGCCCGGATCGAGCTTGCCGGCGGGAATCTCGACCGTCACGCGGTCGAGCGCGGTGCGATATTGGCGAACGAGCACGATCTTGCCGCTATCCGTCAGCGCCACGACAGCCGCGGCGCCCGGGTGGCGCACGATATCGCGCTTGGAGCGATGCCCGTTGGGGAGCTCCACATCGAGGGAGCGCACATCCAGGATCTTCCCCTTATACGCCATCTCCTCGGAAAGAATCTTCTCGTGCAATTCGGCATCACGGGGATCCTCGTCACCCAGTACCAGCATCGTCTCCTCGTCCGCAGGCTCATCGGCGCCGTCGATGACCCTTGCTTCGCACTCCTCGTTGCTCATATACCTTGCTCCTTCCTGATGCAAAAGACGCGCATCATCATGATTCTCACCATGGGATGCGCGTCTCGCTCATCTAATTCGTATACGGGCGCACTTGCGGGACCTCGGCGTTTGGAACGCTCCTACGCATCCCAGGCGTCGCGGCCGCGCAGCGCACGCAGACCGATATCGCGGCGAAGGGTCTTGCCCTCGAACGCGATCTTGTCGCATGCCTCATATGCCAGGTCGCGAGCAGCTTCGAACGTCTTGCCCAGCGCGGTCACGTCGAGCACGCGACCACCGGAGGTCACCAGCTCGCCCTCGTCGTTCACGGCCGTACCGGCGTGGTACACCGTCACGTTCTCCATGGCCGCCGCATCATCGATACCGGTGATGACCTTGCCCTTCTCATAGGACCCGGGGTACCCGGCGCTCGTCAGCACGACGGAGACGGCCCATTCGTCACGCCACTCGAGCTCGACCTCGTCCAGGCGCTGCTCGGCGCACGCGAGCATGACCTCGACCAGATCGCTCTTCAGGCGGGGGATCAGCACCTCGGTCTCCGGGTCGCCGAAGCGGGCGTTGTACTCGATGACCTTGGGGCCCGCCGGGGTCAGCATGAAGCCGCCGTACAGGCAGCCGCGGAAATCGATGTCCTCGCGCTGCGCCTCGGCGATGGTCTCGTCGAGAATCTTGCACATGGCGGCATGCTCGTCGTCGGTCACGATCGGCACCGGGCTGTACACGCCCATGCCGCCGGTGTTGGGACCCAGGTCGCCCTCGAGCGCGCGCTTGTGATCCTGCGAGGTCGCCATCGGACGAACGGTCTTGCCGTCGGTGAACGCCAGCAGCGTGCACTCGGGACCGGTGAGCATCTCCTCGATCACCACGGTGCTGCCGGCATCGCCGAACGCGCCGTTGAAGCATTCATGCACGGCATCCAGCGCCTCGTCCAGCGTGAGCGCCACCACGACGCCCTTGCCCGCGGCGAGGCCGTCCGCCTTGACGACCACCGGAGCGCCCTGCTCGCGCACGTAGGCGAGCGCGGACTCCTCATCGGTAAAGGACCCGTAGGCAGCGGTGGGGATGCCGGCGCGCGCCATGAGCTGCTTGGAGAAGAGCTTGGAACCCTCGAGCTGCGCTCCCTCGGCACCCGGGCCGAAGCAGGGGATGCCCGCGGCGCGCACGGCATCCGCGACGCCGGCCACCAGCGGAGCCTCGGGGCCGATGACCACCAAGCCGCACCCGGTTTCGCGCGCGAAATCGGCGACCGCCTCGGGGTCGGCCTCGTTCAGGGCGACGTTCTCCCCCACCTCGAGCGTGCCGCCGTTGCCCGGAGCGATGTAGAGCTTGCCGCAGCGGGGCGAGTCGGCGAGCTTCGCCGCCAAGGCGTGCTCGCGGCCGCCGCTTCCCAGCAGCAGGATATCGATGGTGTTCTCGGATGCGCTCATGCGTCCTCCTCATACACGCGCAGGCCCCTGTAGGACCTGCGCACTTACAATCTCATGTAGAACCCGATTCAGGTGGAACCCGATTCGATTCGTTCTTGTGACGAGCTGAATCCCGCAGGTGGGCTACCAGCTACGCATGATGGTCTGCTCGCGATCGGGACCAACCGCAACGATCGAGATGCGGGTCTTCGCAAGCTTTTCGATGTACGCCACGTAGTCGCGCGCCTCCTGGGGAAGCTCCTCGAACGTGCGGCAACCGGAGATATCGCACTTCCAGCCGGGCAGCTCCTCATACACGGGAACGGCCTTCGCGAAGCGAGCCTCGTGCTCGGGCACGGTGGTATAGCGCTCGCCGTCGACCTCGTACGCCACGCACACCTTGATGGTGTCGAACTCGGACAGCACGTCGAGCTTGGTGAGGGCGATATCGGTGAGGCCGTTGACGCGGGCGGCGTAGTTCGCGATCACGCCGTCGAACCATCCGCAGCGACGACGGCGGCCGGTGGTCACGCCGTACTCGGCGCCCACCTCGGTGAGCACGTGACCCGGACCGTCCTCATAGGGCAGCTCGGTGGGCATGGGGCCGGAGCCCACGCGCGTGATGTAGGCCTTCATGATGCCCAGCACGCGGTCGACGTTCTTCATGCCGACTCCCGAACCCGTTACGGCGCCGCCTGCCGTGCAGTTGGACGAAGTCACGAACGGATAGGTGCCGTGATCGATATCGAGCAGCGTGGCCTGCGCTCCCTCGAAGAGGATCGACTTGCCGGCCTCGACGAGGTCGTTCAGCAAGATGCCCGTCTCGCAGATGTAGGGGCGCAGGCGCTCGGCCATAGGCAGGTAGGTCTCGCAAATCTGCTCCACCGTATAGGTGGGCTTGCCGTAGACCTTGCCCAGCAGCGCGTTGGCGCGGGCGACGGCGACCTCGAGCTTGGAGCGGAACACGGCCTCGTCCAGCAGGTCCTGCATGCGCAGGCCGATGCGCGCCATCTTATCCTGATAGCACGGACCGATGCCGCGCTTGGTGGTGCCGATGTTCGCGGCGCCGAGCGACTCCTCGAAGGCGCCGTCGAGATCCATGTGATACGGCATGATCACATGGGCGTTGCCCGAAACCTTCAGGTTGGCGGTCGAGATGCCGTCATGCTCGAACATGTCGATCTCTTCCAGCAGGACCACGGGGTTCACCACGCAGCCGTTGCCGATCACCGAGATGCAGTCGGGATACATGATGCCCGAGGGAACCTGGTGCAGACCATACTTCTTATCACCCACCACGATGGTGTGGCCCGCGTTGTTACCGCCCTGATAGCGTACGACGCAGTCGAAATCCGGCGCGATAAGGTCGCAGATCTTGCCCTTGCCCTCATCGCCCCACTGGGTACCGACCAACACTGCCGACGTCATGACAACTCCTCAAAAGAATCGAATGTACGGAGGAATACCCCCCAACGTTCCTATTATAGGCGGCGCGGCGCCCGCCGCGGCCATCACACGGTATTTGCGTTATTTGCTCGGCAAATGCCGTCACTGCTCGTCCGCATGTTCGTTGAGCTCGTAGAACTTCGTCGAAGAGGGCAGGAACACCAGGTCCACGTCACCAATCGGGCCGGAACGGTTCTTCGCCAGGACGATTCGCGTGATGCCCTCGGGCGGACGGTCGTCGCGCGCCGCCTCCTGCTCTGAGCTCGATCGGTCGAGGAACATGACGATGTCGGCGTCCTGCTCGATGGAGCCCGATTCTCGAAGGTCGGACAGCTGCGGGCGCTTTCCCGTACGGCTTTCGACCTGACGGGAGAGCTGCGAGAGGGAGATGAGCGGGATCCTGAGCTCTTTGGCCATGATCTTCAGGGCGCGGCTCATCTCGGACACCTCGACCGCGCGGCTCTCCGCGCGACGCCCCGCCGGAGGACTCACGAGCTGCAGGTAGTCGAGGATGACGATGGCCCGCTCCTTGTTGTGCAGCATGCGGCGCGCCTTCGCGCGGATTTCCGTCACCGTCGTACCGGGCGTGTCGTCGATGAGGATATCGAGCTTCGAGAGCTCCTGCGTGGCCTCGTTGATATTCGCCCATTCTTGCGGGGAGATGCGACCGGTGCGGAAATGGGACATATCGACCTGGGCGTGGGCGCAGATCAGACGCTGCGCGATTTCCTTACCGGACATCTCAAGAGAGAAAAAGCCGACGGTGTATCCGGCGGCGGCTGCATTCAAAGCGAGATTCAATGCGAACGAGGTCTTACCGACGGCGGGGCGCGCGCCGATGATGACGAGCTGGCCTTCGCGGAAGCCCATCAGCATGCGGTCGAGGCTCGGATATCCCGTGGGGACACCCTGTGAGACGCCGCCGGCGGCGCAGACCTCTTCGGCCTCCTTATACGCTTCGACCATAAAATCGGTCAGCGGCTTATAGGAGCTGCGAACCTCGCGGGCGGTAACCGAGAGCAGCATGCTCTCGGCGCGCTCGATGACCTCTTTGGTGTCGGTGGGGGCGTTGTACGCGAGCGCGTTGATCTGGTTCGTCGCACCGATGATCTCGCGCAGCATCGAGTCGCGCCGTACGATACCCGCATGATGCTGCCAGCTCACCAGCGACAGCGTCTGCCCCATCAGCTCCAGGATGTAGGCCTCGCCGCCCACCGCTTCCAACTTGTCGATAGAGCTTAAGTAGTCGGTAAGCGTGATGGCATCGATCGGCAGGTTCCTGTCGTACATCTCGTGCATCGCCATGAACAGCGTCTTATGCGCCGGTCGATAGAAATCGTCGGGAAGCAGCTCGACGAGCGCCTCCTCGACGACCTCGCTCGATAGCAGCATCGCCGCCAGAACCCGTGCCTCGGCCTCGATATTGTTCGGAGGGGTGAGCTGCGCGCCCCGCTCGGAAACCCCCGAGGAACCCCAGGAACGGTCTCCCCGTTCACTCATCAGCTCCATGAGCCACTCCTTCTCGTTCGCGCGGTCGCGCACCATACCCAATTAGTCTTAGTAAGATAAACGCTGAAGCGCGCGGATCTGTCAAGCATTGCTGACACCGCCTTTACCTGCGGTTTTAGAACTCCACAACAACCTGTAGATAACTATGTCGGCCTTCTGCTGGGAAAATAGCAGTTATCCACGTTATCCACAATTTTATACCGCATTGAAAAAAGTTTTCCACAGGTTCATACCAGCACATCCAGTTCCCTCAAATGCGTGCCGAACACCGGCCGCCTGGTGTCTCCTATTTTGCGCTACGCATCATCTTCGCAGGTAGACTGATATGTTTAAAGCTCGTTCATGCAGACTTCCCAGTCCGGCGAACAAAATGACGCAAGCGAGACCGCATGCGAGATGGCGCGGTCGCATCAATCTCCTTACAGAGCCTCAGCATCTTCGGTGGATATCTCGGTCTCATCAATATGTTGATCTGCACCTGTTCATAACCCGAGCGATCCCCACGGCGACACCGTCCGGCCCATGCAATGGTTGCCGCCAAAATGCAAAAACCCGACCCTCGAGAGGGCCGGGTTCATGATGTTGCTATGCCGAAAGAATTTACTCGGCGACAACCTCAGCGTCGGCGGCAGCCTCGGCGACCTCAGCGGTCTCCTCAGCCTCCTCGGCGACCTCCTCGGCGGTAACGCCGACGAGAACCGTCACCGTGGCGCGAATCTCGCGATAGAGCGAAACAGCAACCTCGTGGGAGCCGGCGACCTTGATGGCCTTGCCAAGCTCGACACGCTTGCGGTCGACCTCGACGCCAAGCTGATCCTTGATAGCGTCAACGATCATGGCGGAGGTGACGGAACCGAAGAGAACGCCCTCGTCGCCAACCTTGGCGTCGACGACAACGGACTTGCCCTCGAGGGTCTCCTTGAGCGCGTTGGCGTCAGCGATGCGGACGGCCTCGCGCTTCTCAATGTTGTTGCGACGCTCCTCGAGCTGCTTCAGGTTGCCCTTGGTAGCCGCAACGGCGAGCTTCTTCGGGAAAAGGTAGTTCTCGGCGTAACCCTGAGCGACGTCTACGACGTCACCCTCGCCACCCTTGCCCTTGATCTCACCCAGAAGAACGACTTTCATGAGATCTCCTTGTTACATGCACCGATACATCGGTGCGTTCTTACGAGTGTGCCCGGTTGCGTGAGGAACTCCGCTCAAGTTTGCGGAAGTTGGCCCATACGTCAACCAGACCAACGATGCTCACTAGGAAGAACATCGTCTCAAGCCAGATAGATAGAACCGTCAGTGCCGTACGCCCAAAACATCCGAGGCGATACCGCCCCATCAGACTCAGGACGACTCCGAAACCCTGCAGCGCGAAGATGATGCGAACGCTCAGCAGAACGGTCGCACTCACCGTCAGCACAACCTGCGAGCCCGGAAAGCCAGCTGCGGAAACGCCGAGGCCAAGCACTGAAAGCGCCAGCGCCGCGACAGGCCACAACGGCATGTCGAACGAGGCAATCAGAGGCATCTTCGCCATCTCCGACGTGCGGGCGCCCATGAGGAACGACCCGATCGAGGCGGCGAGGACATCGGAGAGCGAAGAGACAACGTAGACGAAGGGCCAGATGGCCATGAAGACGGGTTCGAGCTGACGAACCATGAGCTCGGCCTGAATCCCGCCCCCGGCAGCCTGAAGCGCGCCGTCGGTCATCGCGGTGAACATCCCCCGATACACCTCGGACACCGTAGTCCCCGCCATCATGGCAAAGGACATCTCGACACCGAGATTCAGAAGCGTCACCACGGCGACAAGCACGCTTACGCCGCCCACCGTCGCGCGTTGAGCGCGCATGAGCCAAACGGTACCCGCGACGGCAACGAACGATATCGCAACCATAGCGGCATAGGTCTGACTCGAAAACGAAGCACCTGCCGCGATGATGGCGGCTTCGAGCGCGGCGATCAGAAATCCCTTCGTCCCGCTCGCCTCAACCATCTCGCGCATCCCGTAACCCGTCATGACAACGCCGAAAAACGGAACCATGAACCCGGCGACGATTCCAAGCGCCATCCACACCATGCCGGAGAGCATGCGTGGGCCGCGCCCGCGCATCGCACCAGTCGGAGTCACGCGATCGATACCCGTATCGTTCCCCTCGTTCACCATCTATCTACTCAGGCCCAGGGGTTCCTAGCCGCGGTCGCGGTTGCCGCGGGAGGAAACCACGGGAACGGTGTACGGCAGGAGAGCCATCTCACGAGCGCGCTTGATGGCGTTCGCGATGTCGTGCTGATGCTGCGTGCAAGCGCCAGTGACGCGACGGGGCTTGATCTTGCCACGGTCGGTCATGTACTTACGGAGAAGCTGAGTGTCCTTATAGTCGATGAACTCAGTGTTCTCCTTGCAGAACTGGCAGTACTTACGACGCGGCTGACGTGCAGAAAAATCATTAGCCATGTCAAAATACCTTTCGCTTGGCGGTCGGCGGCTTTTCGCCGCCCCGCCTCTCACTAAATCAGGTGAACAATCCGTTAGAACGGAATGTCCTCATCGTAAACCTCGGCGACCGGAGGCACCGGGGCGGGCGCAGCCGGGGCGTTCATCGGGGCGGCGTCGTAACCACCCTGATTGTAGGCAGGCTGACCGTAGCCACCCTGACCCGCGCCCTGCTGGTTGCGGGAGAGGAACTCGATCTCATCGACGATGACCTCGAGTTTGCTCCTGCGCTGGCCGTCGCGCTCCCAGGAGCTGTAACGCAGCTTTCCCTCGATCGCGACCTTTGCGCCCTTGGAGAGATAGCGGCTCACAGCCTCTGCCCGGGTACCGAACATCGTGCAATCGACGAAGTTGGGGTAGTCCTCCCACTCGCCATTCTGCGGATTGCGGCGGCGGTCGTTAACCGCCACACCAAAGGAAAGAACCTGGGTGCCACCGGCGGTGGCGCGCAGCTCCGGATCGCGGGTGAGATTGCCAGAAATATTGACTCGGTTGATGCTCATTCGTAACTCACTACCTCTCGCGTCCGCATCGCGCCCCTAGCGCGCTGCGGCGTCCAAACACATTCTTACTCCTGGTCGTCGCGGCGAACGATCATGTGACGAACCACGGCATCGGTGATGCGCAGAACGCGGTCGAGCTCGGCGATCTGAGTAGGATCTGCATGGAAATTGATGAGGGTGTAGTCACCTTCGGTGAGCTTGTTGATCTCGTAGGCGAGCTTGCGCTTGCCCCACTCGTCAACGTTGTCGACCTTGCCATTGCCCTCAGCGATCGTGGTGTCGATGCGCTTCATAACGGCGAGACGAGTCTCGGGATCGAGAGACGGGTCGACGAAGAACAGCAGTTCATAAGCCTTCATTTGGTCACCTCCTCTGGGCATAAGGCTCCGGGTCGTGAAGGTGCGCCCGAAGCAGGAAAGTACTGGATAAATATAGCCGCCGCTTGCTCGCCGCTCAAGTTCACCCAGCTAGGCACCGCATTACCTCCACAAATCATCCGGCTCCCCACCGATGCCGTCGGAACGCGGCCATTATCCCGTTCATCCGCACCTTCCAGCACACCGCCGCTTTCAATTACGCACGCCCTCCCTTACCAACGGCCAACAGGGCAGGTCGGCGGTCGCGCGCCATCACAAGAACCCCAAATCGTGTAAGCGGATCCCCCTCTTTCTCCATGAACAGGCCCCGCACGCACCATGGCGCACGAGGCCTGACCGTTGTTCTTCTTTTTTGCGGGGGCGAGCGATGCCGAACGCTAGCGAACCGCTTCCTCGGGCTCCGATTCGGCGCCGTCCTCGATCGACCCGTCATCGACCGACGCGCCATCGCCCCGATCGTCCCCGGCGGGCATCGACGGCCGCTCGGCGCCATCGATGGGGATGGGCGGCAGTTCAACCGGACCAGCCGCCCCCTTCGTCGAGAACTCCGCCGCCTGCGGCTCGGAAGGCTCTTCCGACTCAGTTCGATCGGCCTCTTCGGAGGCGTCCGCGCCCGTCAACTCGCTGATCGGAGGCAGCGGAATGGGGGCGTGCGGCGCGGTATCGACGGAGCCCGGTGCTCCGGGAGCCGTCTCCGAGGCGGACATCCCCGCGGATGCGATGTCGGCAGAGGCCTCGACCGCGGCGCCCGTATCATCTGGAGCTGCGGCGGCGATGGCGTTCGCAGCGGCGACGTCGGCGGCAGTCGCATCAGCGGCGGCGGGCGCATCGGCCACATCAACGACAGTGGCGGTCACATCGGCAGCGACGGTTGCGGCAGCCGCGGCGTTCACGTCGGCAGCTGCGGCGGCAGCCGGCGCGGAAGTCGAAGGAGCCCCGGCGGACGGCGCCCCAGACGGCGTCCCCGTCCCAACCGACACATTGAACCCTTTCACCAGCGGAACGCCAACAGGCAGGGGAGCTGAGGACACGCCCCAGCGAGCAAGGTCGAAGCGCGTGAACCACTGCCCCGTCGCATTGATCGTCACCAGCTGCATCGCCGTCGAGATCACGCCGCCAAGAAACATGGCGAGCACCCCCAGCACGACCACCAGCAGCAAGACAGCGGGCCCCATGCCCAACAGGGCATGGATGAGCATGCGCTCGGCGCCATGACCCATCAGGCCCGTTCCGTAACCGTACGCCATGACGCCTGCGGCGCCGCCCATCACCACGATGGTGCCCACGACGCCGAGGATGAAGGAATACAGCCAATTCACCAAGCCGGCGATGAGGGAGATCACGTACACGCGCAGGAACCCGCCCAGGTCGTCGGAAATCATCTGGAACAAGCGGTCGATGCGCCAAGCTGCGGAGAAGTCGTCGTAGATGGTCGCGCGCATCACGGCGACCATGATAAACGCACCCACCAGCATGTTAACGATCTCGAAGAAGATGGCGACGGCACCGGACGCGCCCAGAGCGCCCACGACCGCGAAGTTCCCCAGCACGCTGCTCGACGAACCGAAGAGGCCCAGCGCCCCCATCTCGACGCCGAAAATCAGCGACTCGAGAATCCCCAGCACGACGTTGACCGCGAGCGAGATGACGAAGGCGCGCCCGCCGGTTGTAAGGATCTTTCCATAATCGACCCCACGCTGCTTCGGCGCCGCATCGACGCCCCAAGCCGTCAGCCTCGCCCACTCGAAACCGTAGCCGAGTATGGCGATTTGCCCCAGAATGGGAATCCAGCCGATCAACGTAAGAACTAAGATGGGCTTCAACCAGCCCTTGTCGCGCGTCATCATCTTCCACGACGCGCTGAAGCTCAAATCATGTGCAAGCATGGTGCTCCTTCCCCATTTACACTGCTGTTAGCTTTCCGTCATCGATGAGGGCTCACGGGGCGTCTCTACGGTGCAATGACAATCCCCGCCGTCAGCTGATTCGCCCCGGCGCTCCGCCTCGAGCGCAATAAGCCCGGACACGATGGGTTTCGTACCGCTGGGATACAGCGGCTTCGTAGTCCCAACCGACGCGAACGTCGACGCGAAATCACAACCGCCCTCGTGAGTCGCATATGGGAGAGCCAGCAGTGCGGCGGACAACTCGCCACGGCGGGCCGTCTCGCACACGATGGCATCGCTGCGACCGTCCATCAGGTCGACGTATCCGTCGTAAACGAATATATAAGCCTCGGGCATCTCGCGCGCGAGCAACGACTTCATCGATTCATATACCTCTTGTGGCTCGTTGCCGGGATGATCGGAAACATCGAAGCCGTCCGACGTGCACAGGATGCTGAACGGAACCATCGAGCCATCCTCCATCAAGCAGCGGCGCGCATCCGCAAACGCATGCTCGAGCGCCGTCCTTTGATTGTCGGCAAGCATCAGCTCAACCGTGGCCCCATCGATATGATCGGTCATGACCACCCTCCTCGCTTCTATCTTTGCTACGAGAAGTGTATCCGCTCGACAGGCCCGGCAGACGCGGGATGCCCCCAATTAAGCTGCTATTAAGTGGTCTTAAGCGATTGCAACACCGCATATGGATATAAAAAGCGAGCCACAAGGACTCGCTTCTCGTTCCATGATGGCGGAGGAGGAGGGATTCGAACCCTCGTACCCGGGAACACCGGGTAAACGGTTTTCGAGACCGCCGCATTCAACCACTCTGCCACTCCTCCGTTGGAGTAAAAACATGGCGCACCACAAAGGACGCGCCATGAGAGTTAACTGGCGGAGAGTCAGGGATTTGAACCCTGGAGACGCTTTTGGCGCCTACACGATTTCCAATCGTGCTCCTTCGGCCACTCGGACAACTCTCCGTTAAATGCGAAAGTTATTGTACCGTAAACCCCGCATCGCGCAACAGCAAATTTGGAACTATCTAAAATTATTTTTATCGGGCGAGCGACGCCGCCGCGATACGGGCGAGTAAGATAGTTCCGCGCGCACCCACCACGAGACGGCGCGCCGGAAAGGAACGCACACCCATGACACCACTCACCCTGCCAGCCGCCGCGGCCGTCGCCATCACCGCAGGTGCGACAGGCGAACAGGTCACCGTCCCCTTCTGGCTCGAGATGCTCGCCGTCATCGTCGCCTCGATCTCGGGCAGCCTCGCGGCGCGCGAACATAAACTCGACTACGTGGGCGGCATCGGCCTCGCCGTCGCGTGCGGCCTGGGCGGCGGTCTCATCCGCGACGTGATCCTTCAATGCGGTGACGTCTACATCCTCAGCCAGCCCCTGGCGCTACCCGTTTCCATCGCGACCGCTACCTGCGCATTCATCTTTCCCGACATCGTCGAGAAACCGGACCGGCTCATTGCCGTCCTCGACATCTTCGCCGTGGGCCTCTACGCCGCCGTCGGCGCCGACAAGGCCATGATCTACAACCTCACGCCCGTCAACTGCGTGATGATGGGCTTTTTCACCGCCGTGGGCGGCGGCATGATGCGCGACGTCTTCCTCGGGCAGACGCCCTCCATATTCCAGCGCGGCAACTTCTACGCTATCGCCTCCATCGCGGGCGCCGCGGCCTATGTCGCGCTCGTCGAGGCGCTGGGGTCCTCGAAGCCGGTCGCGCTCGTCATCTGCGTTGCGATCACCATGGGGCTCCGCTGGATCTCGCTGCGCTTCAACATCCTTTCGCCCACCGAGGTCAACCTCGACAAAGTCAAGGAGCCCATCAAGAAGGTCGCCACCACCACGAAGTCCCTCGGCAACAAGGTCGCGCGCCGCCCGGACCGAGAGGACGATGCGTCGCACCGAGGACGTTAGGACCTTCGCGGCAGCCTGAGGCCGTTTCAGCGCGGCCGCGGTATCCGCGCGCCAGCGGGCCGGCGCCGGGCCGAGCGGGCGCCGGTTGTGCTGGTGTCGACCGCGCGGGCGCCGGTTTTGGTGGTGTCGGTTGTGCTGGTGTCGGCCGCGCGGGCGCCGGGTGCGCTGGTGTCGGCCGCGCGGGCGCCGGTTTTGGTGCACTTGAAGGCAGATAGTGATTTTCGCGCAGAAAAAGGCAGGTAAATCCGAGTTCCCCCGGACTTACCTGCCTTCAAATGCACCAAAACCGGCCCACTGCCTTAAAGTGCACCAAAAATCACTTCGCAGCCGCCGCGTGAACGGGATGTCCCCACGCAACGAGCTGCGGCGTGCGAGAGCTCATGCGCTACTTCATCGCGCGAGCAGCCGCCTTCTTGCGGTCGATGGCGTTCAGCAGACGCTTACGCAGACGGATGTTCTTCGGCGTGATCTCGACGAGCTCGTCATCGACGATGTACTCGAGCGCCTCCTCCAGGGAGAACGTGCGCGGCGGCACGAGCTGCACGGAGATATCAGCCGTCGAAGAACGCTGGTTGCCCAGGTTCTTGGTGCGGGCAATGTTCACGACCATGTCGCCGGGCTGGTTGCGCTCGCCGACGAGCATGCCCTCATAGCACTCGGTGCCGGGCTCGACGAACAGCGCGCCGCGCTCCTGCAGCGTACCCAGCGCGTAGGCGACGGCCTTCTCGGTAGTCATGGAGATCATGGCGCCGTTCTTGCGCGCGCCGATCTCGCCCGCATAGGGACCGTACTCCAGGAAGGTGTGGTAGAAGACGCCCTCGCCGTGGGTGACGTTGAGGACGCGGTTCTTCAGGCCCATGATGCCGCGGGTGGGGATGCGGAACTCGATGTGCGTGACAGTGGAACCGGGCTGCATGTTGGTCATGGTGCCGCCCGCGTTGCCGAATACCTCGATGACCTTGCCGGCGTACTCGTCCGGGCACTCGACGACGGCCTGCTCGACCGGCTCCTGCACGTTGCCGTTCTCATCCTTCTTGAACAGGACGCGCGGACGGCCGACCTGGAACTCGTAGCCCTCGCGGCGCAGGGTCTCCATGAGGACGGAGAGATGCAGGATGCCGCGGCCGGACACCTCGATGCCGCTCTTATCGGGCAGCTCCTCGATGCGCATGGTCACATTGTTCTCGCGCTCGGCGAAGAGGCGCTCCTTCAGCTGGCGCGCGCCGACGACGTCGCCATCGCGACCCACGAGCGGGGAGGTCGAAGCCTCGAAGACGATGGACAGCGTAGGGGGATCGATCTCGATGGGATCGAGCTCGACCGGATTCTCGGGGTCGGTGTAGACGTCGCCGATGTCGGTGCCATCGATGCCCACGACCGCGGCGATGTCGCCGGCGCCGACTTCCTTGCACTCGGTGCGGCCGAGGTAATCGAACGTGAAGAGCTGCTTGACCGTGGCCATCGCGCGCTCGCCGCCGTTCTTGACCACCAGGATGCTGTCGCCCTGGTGGATCGTGCCGGAGAACACGCGGCCGATGCCGATGCGGCCCACGAAGTTGGAGTGGTCGATGGTGACGCACTGCATGGCAAGCGGGCCGTCCACGTCGACATCGGGGGCGGGAAGCTCGTCGACGATCATGTCGAGCAGCGGGTACATGTCCATGTTCCCGTCCTCGGGGTCGAGGCGGGCATAGCCGTTGACGCCGGACGCGTAGACGACGTGCTCCATGGCGAACTCGAGCTGCTCATCGGAGGCGCCCAGATCGGCCATGAGGTCGAGGCAGTCGTTGAACGCGCGCTCGGGCTCGGCACCGGGACGGTCGATCTTGTTGATGACGACCATGATGAACAAGCCGGTGTCGATAGCGTGACGCAGCACGAAGCGGGTCTGCGGCATGGGGCCCTCGAAGGCGTCGACGAGCAGCAGGGCGCCGTCGGCCATGCGCAGCACGCGCTCGACCTCGCCGCCGAAGTCGGCATGGCCGGGGGTATCGAGCACGTTGATCTTGATGCCCTTGTACTCGATGGAGATGTTCTTGGCCAGGATGGTGATGCCGCGCTCGCGCTCCTGGTCGTTGGAGTCGAGCACGCGGTCCTCGACCTGCTGGTTGGCGCGGAAAGCGTCCGTGGCACGCAGCAGCTTGTCGACCATCGTGGTCTTACCATGGTCGACGTGGGCGATGATGGCGATGTTCCTCAGGTTATCAACGCGCATATATAAGTCCTCGCTTCAGTTGTAACGATACTGTCTGAGAATTAGGCGTACGGTAGGTTTTCCGCCGTAACCGCTCAATTTTAACCACACTTAGACCAGAAGGGGCTCTTCTCCTGCGGGTTCAGGGTCGCTCCACATGAAGTTCTCGCCTTGGCCGATGCCCTTCACCAAAGTAAATGCGGAATAGGCGCTGGGGGCACCCTGCTCGCCGAACACCGTGATCATGGCGTCGTTGTAAGCCCCGTCCATCTCCTGCACACAGCCCAGGTACAGGATCGCATAGCGGACCGCCTGGCCGACGCCGTCCTCCGGCGAGCCTTCCCGGGAAGCCGTGGTCACGAAGCCATCGGCCGCCTGCAGGCACACCTCGTCGCCGTCCTCGGAAAACGCCACCGCGGCACGATTGCCGTCCGCATCCTCGATGCATGCGACAACGCCCGGGTCTTCGCCCTCGGAAAGCGAGAAGAGGAATTCGTCCATCATGTCGCACGACATGCGATCGAGCTCCTGCGATACGAATCCCGGCTGCCCCGCCTGCTGCTGATTCTCTGCGGCCATAGTTCTCCTTGCACGCTACGCTTGGTCGTCGCGCACCCAGCGGGCACTCGGCCGCGGGCGCACGTTGCATTCACGGCAAACTATAGTGCATCCGCGCCGCCGAACGCATCGGCTACGTGCGCTTTTTTCAGAAAGCACAGGTACCCTATCCCAGAACGCCCGCCTCAGAAGGGGGACAGGCACGTTTCTGAGAATTAGGCGCGGGGTTATAGGACAAAAAGTGTGTCCCAATAGAACGGGAGTTCCCTTCCGTCAATC
>URKM01000017.1 GCA_900548365.1 uncultured Collinsella sp.
GGGGGCCGGATCGGGCTGCGGCTCGGGCTCGGGAGCGGGCGCGAGCTCGCGGGCGATCTCGTTGATGCCGTCGTACATGCGGTCCGTCTCGCTGTGGGCCAGCATGCGCTGCTCCTCGTTCTGCGCGACGGCGGCACCGTGAACGGTGGTCGCGCGCGGCACCTGCAGGGACTCGACCAGGTCCATCACGCGGTCGGCAACCTTCTCGTTCTGAGCCAGGTACTTGGCCTTGCACACGTCGCGGATACCCTGCTTGAACATCTCGTAGCGAGGCGTGCTGTAGAAGCCGTCGGGGTTCTCGGCCAGGTCATCGGCGCTCTCGAGCGGGTAGATGTACCAGCCGTCGCCCGGCTCCCAGTAACGATAGGTGGCGTTGCCGAACATATCGTTGGTCCAGTTATCCCAGGCCCAACGCATGAAGCCATCGGCATGGGAGGACATGGCGTACCACATGGCCCAGTAGTTGTCGCCAGGATCGGAGATCATGAAGTTGCCCGGGTAGTTGCCGGTGCAGTTGTAGATCGTGGTGGTGAAGCCCTTGGCTGCGCGGGCGTCGGCCAGGTCGCGGAAGCCGTCGTCGACGTTGCCGGTGTTCACCGAGATATCGTCGATCTTATCGGAGAGCGACACGATGTTCTGGTCGGTGCTCACGTTGAGCGCGGAGCTCAGCTTGATGTTGATGCCAAGCTCCTCCTCCACGGCGGAAACAAGGTCGACGACCGGCTTCAGCTGGCCGTAATCGCGCTCGTCCATCGAGATGTAGGTGATATCCCAGATGCCGAGCTCCTGGCAGTGCTTGTAGAAGTCCTTCAGGAACGCGGTCCATGCGGCCTCGCCCTCGGGGTTGTTGCCGTTGAGCTGCATGTTATAGGACTTCATCTCGCCGGTCTCGGCGTCCTTGTACTTGAAGCCGCCCCACGACACCATGGAGTAGCACTTGATCTGGCCCAGATCGGTCGCGGGATCGATGACGCCGCACTCGGTGGCGAACGCGATCCACTTATCGAAGAGCGTGTAGTCGAAGGCCCACTCGCCCTTGTCGTTCAAGATCCAGGTGACCATGGAGGTGTCGCCGTAATAGGACTGGTGGTTCCAGGCCTCCTCGACGATGTTGGCAACCAGGTCGTGACCGCCGATGGAAGCGTACTCCCTCAGCGAGCCGCGCAGCAGGTCCTTGTGCTCGTTGCTCAGGAACGTCTCGATGGGCGCGTTGGTGCCCGTGCCCGTAGCGGCGTCCGCCGTGCTGTTGGCGAAGTAGTAGCCGCTCACGCTGAAGGGGTGCTGCCAGACCTGCACCTCGAAATCGGCCTCATCGGCCGTAGGCTGCTTGATGCCGATGACCTCGAGCGTATAGGTGAGCTCGACGGGCTCGACGCCATCCGCAACGACCTGCACGGTGCCGGTGTAGGTGCCGGCATGGGCGCTGGCCGAAACGGGAATGGTCAGCCAAGCGTACTGCAACGTGTTGGCGGGAACGTCCATACCGGTGTTGTCGTAGTAGATGACATCCGGATAGCTCTTCAGGCTGCCCTGCGCGTTGCGACCCTCCTTGGCCTGCACGTTGCGCAGCCACTTCACCTCGATATCCTTGCCCGAAATCACGGAGCCGTCGGCAGCGACCAGGTCGCCGGCGATGATGCGCACGTTCTTGGCACCCTCGGCGCGGGTGGCGACGCCGATCTTGCTGGCGCGCTCGTCGGCGAGCCATGCGGTGCCCGACCAGGAATCGGTGCGGTCGGCCTTCTTAGCCTCCCAGTCCTCCTGGGTATCGAGCAGCTTTTCGTTGCCCACAAACGCGTTGAAGCCCTCTACCTGCGGATAGATGGTGACATCGATCTTGTGGGAGGCACCGCTCTCGTTGTTGAGCGCAGCGGTGATGGACGTAGTGGTCTTCTTGGCAACCTGCTTCGCCGTCACCACGCCGTTCTCGTCGATCTCCAGCAGGTTCTCGTCGAAGTCGTACGTGACGCCGGGATCGACCGCGCCCTTGGGGGACACGCTGTAGGACAGCTCGAAGGAGCTACCGCTCTCGAGCACCTTGGTGCGCGTGGACAGAACGAAATCGGTGGCAGCCACGGGCTTGCGCTCCACGACCACGTAGTCGACCTGGATCGCGCGGCCGCTTTTCAGCTCCACGGTGATGGTGTGCTCGGCGTCGGCATCGAGGCCCTCATAGGAACCGAGCAGCTGCTTGTGCTGCGCAGAGCCTGCGGTGGCGACGATATCCTGCTGTGCCTTGCCGTCGATCGTCACGGCATAGGTGCCGTGAGCGGGGTTCTTGCTGCCGTAGACATCGATCTTGGGGCCGGTGAACTTCATGCTCCACGAATCGCCCACGGTATTGGAATAATGGTCGGTTCCGTTGAAGAACTGGTCGTAACCGGCCTCAGGGCTCCAGTCGCCCTTGTAGTTGAACTGAAAGGCCGCGTCGCCCATGACCGAATCGTCGATCTTCGTGGGGACGGCCGTGTCCATATCGACCTTCGTGCCGCCGATGCTCACGCTCGCGGCGTAAGCGGGCAGGGCCACGCCGAGCGCCAAGACGGCGACTGCGAGGACCGCGACGAGCGCCGAGAGGACACCTCGCTTTCGATTGCTAGCATGCTGTAACGACATTTTGCTCCTTCCTTCCGCCTATCCAGCGGACATCCGAATAAGGGGCGTACCAATATGCGAGAATACGCACACGTTTTCGTCTGGCATCATCGTTTGCGTATTTTCGCAGCCGTCTATTATACGGACAATTTCGTCCGATTTGTACGTTCCGCTTACCGAGAGAAGACCGTTCGCCGAAAAGGAAACGGGTATCCTCATCCTAATTCTTTCGCCATTCCGGGCGAACCAACCGAAAGGAACCGCCATGTTCATCTTCGACCTGCTGGGAAGCCTGATCAGCATCGCTCTCATCGTATTGGTCGTTGGAGCCCTCACCGGCAACCTGTTCTTCGTGGTCAAGCAGCAGCATGCCGTGATCATCGAGCGGCTAGGCAAGTTCAACCGCATCGTGGGCGCAGGCTTCCACGTCAAGATCCCCTTCATCGACCGCAAGGCCGCCACGGTATCGCTGCGCACCATGAAGAACGGCTTCGACATCGACGTGAAGACGCAGGACAACGTCACCATCGGCCTCGAGGTCTCGGCGCAGTACCACGTGAGCTACGAGATGGGCGCCGGCCCCGCGGATTCCGGCGTCTACAAGAGCTACTACATGCTGCAGCAGCCCGTGGCACAGATGCGCGACTTCATCACGGACGCCCTGCGCTCGTCCATCCCCGTCTACACCCTCGACGAGGTCTTCGCGAAGAAGGATGACATCGCAAAGGACGTCAACGCCACCGTCTCCGAGCAGATGGATGCCTACGGCTTCACGCTGGTGAGCACGCTGATCACCAAGATCGCCCTGCCCGCCGAGGTCGAGGACTCCATGAACCAGATCAACGCCGCGCAGCGCACGAAGGCTGCGGCGCAGGACCTGGCAGAGGCCGACCGCATCCGCCGCGTCACCGAGGCGCGCGCCGAGGCCGAGGCCATGGAGAAGGCCGGCGAGGGCATCGCCAACCAGCGCAAGGCCATCGCGCTGGGCATCAAGGACTCGCTCGAGACCATCCAGGAGACGGGCGTGGGCAATGACGAGGCCAACCAGTTGTTCATGTTCACGCAATGGACCGAGATGATGAACGAGTTCGCCAAGAGCGGTCGCGCGAGCACCGTGGTGCTACCGACGGACTTCCGCGACTCCGCCAGCATGTTCGAGCAGATCGTCGCCGCCGAGCAGGTCGTGAAGGATGACGGTACTCGGGCGTAGCCGTTCATGTTGAAACCGCGCATCCTAGGATTGGGCATGGCGCCCCGTTCTCTCCCGGAAGACGGGGCCGCCGCCACGGGATGCATCACCGAGGACAACGCCCGTCCGCGGGCAGCGCAATTCGATAAGAAGAGGGCGGAGGGCAATCCGCCCTTTCTTTTCACGTGCATCTATCCAAAGCATTAAAAAATGTTAATGAATGCCCGCCGCAACTGTGGTTCGCTAGGATAAACAACCGAACGATCAGCTTGGAATCACTTATGCACAATGACGGAATAGCCGTCTTCCTCCATCGGGAGGCGGGCATCACCGATCCTCATATCGCCGAGGTCATCGCCAGCGCAGCCACCGCGCGCGCCCTCTCGAAAGGCGAGGTGATTCTGCGCGAAGGCCAGCTTCAAAACGATGTATCGCTGCTTATAGACGGAGCGGTTCGTACCGCGATGCTCGACGTCGCCGGCCGCGACAGCACCGATTGCCTCATCACGAAAAAGGGAATGGTCATCGCTCCGTGCGCGGACTTCACCAAACCCTCGCCCGTCCATGTCGAAGCGCTCCTGCCCTCCCATATCATCAGCATCCCCTTGGAAACCATCGGCGGCCTGCTCGCGAACAACCTCTCGTTCGCCCTCGACTACATCAGCATTCTTCAAAGCGCCTGGCAGATGCATTGGGACATCAAGACGGTCGTCTGCCAGAAGGCGGCACGCGATCGCTACCTGTGGTTCCTCGAGGCCTACCCGGGCGTCATCGACCTCATTCCCCACCACTACATCGCCTCGTATCTGGGCATGACTCAGGTCACGCTCTCCCGCGTCCGCAGGGAAGTGCACGGCGGTTAGACCGCGGCAGCCCGCGGCGTGATGCTCGGCAGCCCGTGCGGCTTGCACGCGGAAGCCAGCGGCAACCGCGGCAATTTCGTCCGAACCCCACGCTGCGCTGCGATTTCCCGCACCCCGGCGGGCTCTCAGAAAAGTGCCTGTCCCCTTTCTGAGACCCTCGAAACAGACGAAGGCTCCCATCCGCTGGATGGGAGCCTTCGTGTTAGAGAGGCGCTATCGCCGATTTACCGCGAAGCGGTCGCTTCGCAGCCGCCCTCGTTAGCGACGACGGTTCTTCTTCAGCGCAACGGCGCCGGCAGTCATGGTGGCGATGCCCGCAGCAGCGGATCCCGCGACCATGATCAGGCTCGCATCGCCCGTCTGGGCGAGGCTGCCGTTGGTGCCAGGCTTGTTCGCATCCGAAGGAGGCACGCTGCCCTCGTCCTTCAGGCCGTCGAGCGCGGCCTTCAGAGCGGTGTAGGCGTTGTTCAGCTCGGCCACGGTGGCGTTATCGTTCGCAAGAACGGCCTTCGCCGCAGCCAGGGCATCCTTCAGAGCGTTGACGGAGGCAGCCGTCTTACCCGCGGTATCGGCCTTCTCGGCCTTGGCCACCAGATCGGCGAGCTGCTTGTGAGCAGCCTCGAGCTCGGCGGCGTCGACCAGGTTGTCCATGGCGTCCTTCAGACCGTCATAGGCTTCCTTGATCTGCTGGTCGGTCGCGGCCTCGTCGCCGTACACGCCCTCGGCGATCGCGATCGCGTCGTTCAGCGCGGCCACGGACTGCTCGGTCTTGCCGGTGGTGTCGAGCTTCTTGGCGGCCTCGATCAGCGCACCCAGCTGCTCGCGGGTGGGCTTGTCGGACGGAGCGACGCTCGTCTTCTCGAGGTTGTCGTAGGCCGTCTGCAGCGCGGTCACGCACTGGTCGATGGTCTCCTGCGTGGTGTCATCGGTGCCCAGCAGGCGCTCGGCATCGGCCAGGGCCTGGGCGAAGGGCGTCCAGGTGGACACCGTGTAGTCCTCGGCCTTCAGGTTCTCGGCCTTGATGGCCTCGACCAGCTCGGTCAGGGCCGCCTTGTCCAGGCTCGCCGCGAAGCTGCCGGTGGTGAAGTCGAGCAGCGCGCCCAGCGTCCACGTGGAGGAATCGAGCTCGACCTTGGTGTCGACCTTGGCCTTCAGCTGGAAGGTAGCCACGACGTCGTCGCCGGAATAGAGGTCCTTGTCGCCCTCGTTGATGAAGGCGAGGTTCACGCTCTGGACGCCGTCGTTGTACTGCGTCTTAGCGAGCGAACGGTTGCTCATGCCGGCGATCTTGTCGGAAGCCTTGATGGAGCTGGGAACGAACTCGAACTTGGAGTCATCGAAGTGCACCAGCGCGCCCAGGGCGTTGGCGTTCTGCACGCCGGAGGCCTTGAGCTGGACGGTCACAACGTCGCCCGCCTTCACGGAGGCGCGATCGGCCGTCACCTTGAGCTCGCCCGCCACCTCGGCGTTCTTCTCGGACGGATCATAGCCCGCCATGAAGTGCGCCAGGTCGTAGACGTCGTAGGCACCGTTGCCGTTGAGGTCCAGGTGGAAGTTGCTCACGCGCGCGGCGAACATGTCCTCCTCGCCGCCACGGTTCTCCATGCCCAGGACCTGGCCCAGGTTGCCGTAGTCCATGCCGGTGCAGGTCTCGCTACCGCTCAGGGAGCCGACGGCGAAGCCCTTGGAGCCCTCGGGCTTGTAGAAGCACAGCTCGGCAGCGGTCCAGTAACCGGTGCACTTCACGCCCATGAGGCGGAAGTAGCGGCCCACGATGGGCTCGTCGAACTCGATGAGCTTCATCGTCTCGCGGTCGCCCTCGAGGGTGAAGGTGCCCGCATCGGACCAATGATGGCCGTCGAGGCTGTACTCGATCTTCAGCTCGTTCACATAGCCGAAGGCAGAAGGCCAGTACTCGAGGCGCTCGAAGGTGAACGCCTTGCCGTAGTCGAGGTTGAGCGCGCGGCCGGTGCCGTTCGCAGAGCCGTTGTACTCGCCCGAGAGCAGGCAGCCGGCGCTGGACGCGGTCTTATGGTCGAACGCGTAGGTCTCCTCGTAACCGCCCCACGGACCGCCGTCGAGCTTCGCGCTCACCGGCACGGGAACGTTGCGCCACGGATCCTGCGCGGTCTTCACGGTCACGACCTCGCTCCATGCGGAGACGCCCTCGGCGTTGCGTGCGCGGACCTTATAGGTGTGCGTGCTGTCGTAGGCAAGGCCCGTGTGCGTGAAGGCGGTCTTGTCGAACGCCACGCCCGTGCGGCCGTCGACCATCAGGTCGTATGCCGTAGCGCCGTCGACGGCGTTCCAGGCGATCTCGATGCTCGTGGGCGTGATGTTGTCCTCGACAGGGGTGATGACGGGAGCCTCGAGGTCGGCGTTCTCGCTCTCGTTGGGCAGCTCGCCCGTGTTGTCGAAGCCCGTCACCTTGAGCGTCTGGGCGTTCTTGGCGACATCGGTCTTGGCGAACTTCACATAGAGCTTCGGCGTCGTGGTGATCTTCTGGCTGGAGAAGGCCTCGTTGCGGACGTCCTCGTCCTCTGCGTATGCGTTGTAGTTGAGGTTGGGCGCCTCGTCGTAGAAGTAGACGGCCTTACCATCTGCGGGCTCGGCGGCGTCGAAGGCCTCCTTGCTCGCAACCTTCTCGATTGCGAGCTCGGCGGCACCGTTCTTGGCGACGACGGCCTCGGGCTCGCCGCTCATGTTCACCACGAAGGTGCTGGAGCGGTTGGAATCATAGCCCTCGTACGAACCGGTCGAAGCGTCGATGGTGAACGTCGCGGTATCGCCGTCCACAGCGGAGCGGTACACCGTGGAGACATGGTCGCCGTAGGAGATGGAGCTCTGCGCGCCGTACCCCTCGTCGCTCTTGTCCTGGATGTTCTCCACCGTGGAGCCGTCGTCCTCATAACCCGTATAGGTGTTCTCGCCGTTGACCGCGAAGAACTCGGTGATGCGGGTCGTCTTGTCCAGGCCCTGCGGGTTGGACTCGGACTGCGCCTGCGGGTTGTTGTTGGACTCGTACATGGGCACGATGGCGTTCGCCTTCACGAAGACGGGGAGCTTCCACAGCGGCGCATCGAAGTTGTTGAGCACCTGGCCGCCGCGATACTGGTCGCCGGTGAGGTAGTCGATCCAGATGTCGTTCTCGGTGCCGGGCAGGAAGATACCGTTGCGGACGTCGTTGCCGTCCTCATCGCAGTTCACGTCCTCGTACACGGGGGCGACCAGGAAGGAATCGCCGAACATGTACTGGTACTGGGTCGCGGTGCTCTCGGTGTAGTCGGACTCCTCCTCCAGCAGCATGGCGCGAACCATGGGCAGGCCGGTGTCGCCGTTGCCCGTATCGATGTTCGCCGCGCTGGCAGCCGTGGTGTAGAGATACGGCATGAGCTGGGACTTGAGCTTGAGGTACATACGGGAGATACCCGTGTAGGGATCGCCGTGCGTGTACGGGGACTTCACGTAGTCGCCCCAGCCGTCCATGTCGAGCATGAGCGTGCTGAACGTCTTCCACTGGTAGTCGCGCGTCGCGATAACGGGGCCGCCCGCATAGATGGCGTCCATATCGGAACCGATGTTGGGGTTGCCCGACAGGCTCTGGCCGATGTAGGTGGGGATGTGGAAGCGGATGTACTCCCAGTCGCCGCCGTACTGGTCGCCGGTCCAGATGCCGCCGAAGCGCTGCGTGCCGGCCCAACCGCACAGGGTGACGATGTTGGGGCGCTTGCCCACGCCGGTGGTCACGATGTCATAGGCCTGCTTGGTGCCGTCTAGGCTGAAGGAGTAGCCCGGACCGACCCAGGCGACGTCGGTCTTGAGAGCGGTGATGCCGCCGGTCTTGACCTCGGCGTCGAAGTCGCGCAGCAGCTGCCACTCGGCGCTGGGATCGGAGTTGATGGTGAGGTCGGACTGGGTCCACAGGCCGGTCTCGACGCCGTGGTCGTTGGCGTACTTCGTGAAGTCGCGCAGGTTGTTCACGTTGGCCTCGACGGCTGCCAGGCGCTCCTTGGAGCTGTTGCCCTGCTCGTCGACGCCGCCGGTCATGCCCAGGCCGTTCTGGCCGTAGCCCGCGCCGTAGCCGTCGTTCGGCAGAATCCATCCGAAGGGCATGTCGTGGTCGGCGTAGCGATCGATGACCGCGCGCGCGGAGAACTCGTACGGCGTGTCCTTGGCCTTGAAGTTATCGGCGGAGACGGTGGGGCCGTAGCCGTTCAAGGTCTCTGCGGAAAGGGTCTCGGGAACCACGTAGCCGGCACCGCGTCCGTACTCGTACGTGGTGTGCTGCTCGCCGGTGAGGGCGTCCACGAGCGTCCAGGCCTTGCCGCCGGACTGCTGGTCCTTCGACCAGCCGTCGCGGTTGTAGGCGTTCAGGTTGCCCAGATAGAACGAGTACTCGGGCAGCAGGACCGGGTCGCCGGTGACGTCGTAGTACTCGCGCAGGATATCCTGGGCGACATCGGTCACCGCATCGTCCGCGGTCACGAAGTAATAGGCGTCGAACTCGGAATCGTTATGCGTGGCGAGCACGCCGTTCGCATCGGTCTTGCCGAAATCATACTTGCCTTCGGCGAACGTGTTGCGCAGCACGCCATAGCCGTCGGTCGACCAGTAGAACGGGTTGGGACTGGCCACGCCGCCGTCGACCCACGAGCCCTCGTTCACGATGTTGATGCTGTTGCCGGTGTGAATGAAGCGGCCGTTCTGGGTGCCGCCGCCGAAGTAGTTCTCGTCCTCGTTCTTCACGACGCGCTGCACCGTGGCATCCGCACCGATCTCCAGCGGAGCGCTCTCCTGCATGACGAGCTTGCCGCCCGCCTTGATGGACAGCTTGCCCGTCGCCTTCTCCAGCACGACGGTCACGTTGCCGGCGGAAATCTCGAACGCGGAGCCCGCGTCCTTCACCGTAGCGCTCGGCTTCGCATACGCATCGGAGGTATCGGGCTGTGCCTGGATCCTCGCGACATGGTCCTCGCTACGCGCCGCCGCATAGGCGGAGAACTCGCCGGTGGGATCGACGTTGTAGCGGAAGATGCCGTCCTCGAGGAACGTGATCTTGCCCTGCACGCCGTCGTTGAACGTCACATCGACGACGTTCTTGCTGTTCGCAGACACCTGAGCGGCCTCGACGCTCGACAGGGAGCCGGTGAATGCATCGCCGTACACCTGCGCGGGCGCAGCCAACGGAGAGGCGATGGCGAACGCCAGCGTTGCGGCGACCAGGGCCTTCCTGCCGAGGGACCTCCCCCCGTGCGCCTTGGCAAGGGTGAACGCCTTACGTCTCATAGAATCCTTCCCTTCTTCCTAGCGGGGACGGGACCGCCCGCATACCGATGCGAGCGGCTCTTCTGCCTTATCTGATGCGGAGACCGCGGCACAGCCCGCGATGCTCCCCGCGAAGGGACGCCTTGAGGACGACGCACGGCATCGTTGCAGCGCGGCACGTCACATCCGAACGACCGCTCTCCCAAACGGACCGCTCGAAAAACCGACAAGCCATCGTTGCCACGCACCACCTTCCCCTAGCGAACCGCCACTCATAGAAAGCTGCTCGCGGGTTCTCCGAGGCACCTTATTCAATTGGGCAGAAAGCCCCCCTGACTTAGATTCCAGCTTATGGGGAACCGTTGAACGGCAGTAAGCTCATACGAATATCGTCTGCGAACGGTAGGTATTTATGGATGAACGGTATTTAACTGGTATTATCTTAAGAAACCATAGCTTTTTTCACACTAGTGTGCTAAGCCCTGCGCTTCCTCATTCGGAGTCGTGGTATATCCCCGAAACGGGGCAGGACGATACCGCGAAACGCGACGGGGCGATAGCGCGGGGGTTCGCCGATGCAACGCCGAGCGCATTCCCTACGCGGTGAGAAACACCATGGCGATGATGAGGGCGAAGCCCGCGATATCGGTACCGGCGAACACCGTTCCCAGCAGCAACGCGCTCGTCACGGTCGCCGAGATGGGCTCCACCGTGCCCAGCAGGCTCGCGCGAACCGAGCCGATATCCTTCACGCCCTGCATATAGAGCGCGTACGCCAGGCAGGAACCCACGAAGATGAGGACCAGCAGGGCGATGAGGCCAACGCCGTCCAGTGCGGGCATGTTGTTCCACGGCTGAATGAACACCGAGCTCACGATACCCGAGATGAACATCGCGTTGCCGGTCACGATGGCCGACCCGTAGAGCGGCAGGATGCCCGTGGGGATGATGGACATGCACGCCGCCCCCAGCGCCGCCAGCAGGCCCACGGCCAGGCCGACGGGCGGAATCGCCAGCTGGGTGGGATCACCGCCCGTGGCGATCAGGAACGTGCCGCCGAACGCCAGCACGAGACCGGCGAGCTCGCGCTTGCGCGGCAGGCGCCTGCCCACGACGCAGGTGTATCCCATGATGAGCACCAACTGCAGGCACTGCAGCACCGTCGCCGTGCCCGCGTTGGTGTAGCGCACGGCCAGCAGGTAGAAGAGCTGGTTGAAGAAGACGCCGAACGCCGCGAGCGCCAAGAGGGTCGCCATGTGACGGGGCGTCGTGAACAGCCTGAACAAGCGCTCGCGGTCGAACAGGAGGACGACGATGAGGAACATCGCGCCCGCGCCGATCTGGCGGATGCAGGTGAGCCACATGGTATCGATGTTGTAGTTATCGAACAGGAAGCTCGCGCAGGTGCCCGAGAAGCCCCAGAAGGTGCCTCCCAGCAGCGTGGCGATCACGCCGATCAGCGCCTGGCGCCCCGCGCGATCGTTTAAGCGGTCACGCCATCTGCGACGCTCCGCACGAGAATCCGCATCGGTGCCGTCGTCGACCTCGACGGCGGCCACGCGTCCATCCCCCGCCACGCCACCGCCATCTGCAACGCGCTCGCTCTTCATTCGTTCGTCCCCCATTCGCCGATTTGTTCCGCTCAACCTTATCGCAAGATGCACCCGCATGCGGAGCGCGTTTTCAAACAGATCGCCAACGCAGCGCGCGGGTCCTTGCGTGGGACTCGTAGTATAGCAATTATTTCTATAAATACGAACATATGTTCTTATTTTATTGATACCATGGGTCCTGAAGCCTTCCCGGCCCGCAGCCCGGGGTTTCAATGCATCAGCTTTCCTCGCTGGGGCATACTTGTTCCTATGCGATATCGGTCCCAAAGAAGGAGCGCCATGACATCACCCACCCCAAGCATCATCGAACGCGCCGCCCGGCTGCTTCCTCCCAACGCTCGACTGCACGGCTTCTCGGTCATTGACCATGTCGCCGTCCCCGAGCTCGACGCAGACGCCTACGTCCTGCATCACGACGCCTCGGGCGCGCGCCTGCTCTACCTGCCCTGCGAGGATGAGAACAAGTCGTTCTCCATCGCCTTCAAGACCCCGCCGGCAGATGACACGGGCGTGTTCCATATCCTGGAGCATTCCGTACTCTGCGGCTCCAAGCGCTACCCCGTGAAGGAGCCCTTCGTCGACCTCATCAAGAGCTCCATGCAGACGTTCCTCAACGCCATGACGTATCCGGACAAGACCGTCTACCCGGTCGCCTCCACCAACGAGCAAGACCTCATCAACCTGGCAAGCGTCTACATGGACGCCGTCCTCAACCCCGCCATCTACTCCAAGCGTACCATCTTCGAACAGGAGGGCTGGCACTACGAGCTCGATGCAGACGAAGCGGGTATCGGCGGTGCAGGCGACCGCCTGCGCTACAACGGCGTGGTCTTCAACGAGATGAAGGGCGCCCTGTCCGACCCCATGGACGTGCTGGACAACGCGGTCAACCGCGCGTTGTTCCCCGACACGGCCTACGCGTTCGAATCCGGCGGCAACCCGCGCGCGATCCCGAGCCTCACCTACGAGGACTTCCTCGACAACCATGCGCGCCACTACAACCTGGCCAACAGCTACATCACCCTTTACGGCGACCTGGACATCGACCGATTCCTCGCGTTCCTGGACGACGAGTTCCTCTCGCGCGAATCGTATGCCTCGCGCGCCGCTGCCGGCGCGCCCAACCCGCTCGAGCCGCAAGCGCCCGTCATCTGCGAGCACGAGCGCGTCGAGATGCGTACCACGCCCGAGAACGCCATGGTCGGCCTCGCATATGTGATCGGCACCTCGCACGACCGCAAGCGCCTCGTGGCCGCCGACATGATCTTCGATGCGATCCTGGGCTCCAACGAGGCCCCGGTCAAGAAAGCCCTCATGGCGGCGGACCTCGGCGGCAACATCACGAGCTACACCGCCGGCGACCGCCTGCAGCCCTACGAGCTCATCATGGTGCAGAACGCCAAGCCCGAGGTCGCACGCGAGATGCAGCACATCGTCGAGGATGAGTGCCGCCGCCTGGTGGAAGACGGCATCCCGCGAGACCGCCTCGAAGCCGTCCTTGCCAGCGAGGAGTACGACCTGCGCCAGCGCGACTTCGGCTACGCAGACGGCGTCGCCATCGCCTGCGACGCCCTCGGCACCTGGCTCTATAGCGACGACGACGTCACCCTCGGCCTGCAGTACGGCCCCATCTACGAAGAGCTTCGCGGCTTGCTGGATAGCAGCTACTATGAGGACCTGCTGCGCGAGATCGTGCTGGAAAGCGAGCATCGCGCGCTGGTCGAGCTGGCGCCCGTCGATGGCGACACGGTCCAGGAGGATGCCGGCGAGGAGGCAGAGCTTGCCGACGCCCTCTCCCGGATGACCGTTGCCGACCGCGAGCGCATCTGCGAAGCCGTCGACGCCCTGCGCGCCGCACAGGAAGCCGAGGACGACGAAGAGGCGAAGGCGACGCTACCGCGCCTGCACGCGTCCGATATCGGCGAGGCGCGCCCCGAGCCCGCGCTCGCACTCGATACCGAGGCGCCCCTTCCCTGTCTCAAGCACGACATCCCCACGCACCGGCTCGCGTATGCGATCGAGTACTTCGACATCTCGCATCTCTCGTTCGCCGAGCTCCCCTACGTCACCGTGCTCACGCGCCTCATGCAGCAACTTGCCACCAAGAACCGCACCGCCGCGGAGCTGGATAGCTATATCGACTCCAACCTGGGCTTCCTCTCGTTCCGCTGCGAGGTCATCAGCCAGCCCAACTGGAAGCTCGCCGCGCCCAAGCTCACCGTGTCGGCTGGCGCTCTGTCCGAGAAGATCGACATGCTCGCGAAGATCCCGCGCGAGGTCTGGAGCGAAACCGTCTTCGAGGACACCGACCGCATGCGCGACGTGCTCGTTCAGATGCGCATCGGCATGGAGCAAAGCTTCTTGAACGCCGGCCATCAGGCTGCACTCGGCCGTGCCATGTCCTACGTGTCTCCTGCCGCCGTCGTAGCCCAGCAGCTCTCCGGCGTCGAGTTCTACCGCTTCCTGCGCGACCTGCTCGATCACTTCGACGAACGCAAGGACGAGCTGTGCGCCACGCTACGCGAGCTGCAGGAGCGCATCTTCACGAGCACCGGCATCGTTACGAGCTTCACCGGCAGCGACGAGGACTATCGCAGGTACTGGGAAGCCGCGGGCGACCTGGGGCTCGCTCCCCGCACCGCCCCCGCCAAGGAGCTCTACGTTCCCATGCCCGAGCCCAAGCGCGAGGCATTCATCATCCCCAGCGACGTATGCTACGTCGCTCGCGCAACCGATCCGCGCGTGCTGGACATCGAGACGGACGGATCGTGGAGCGCGCTGTCGCAGGCGCTCACCTATGAGTACCTCTGGAACGAGATCCGCGTGAAGGGCGGCGCCTACGGCTGCGGATTCCGCGCAGTCGTCGATCGCCAGCTCGCCTTCTACACCTACCGCGACCCCGCGATCGACCCGTCGCTCGCGCGCATCGCGCGGGCGGGCGCGTGGCTCGCGGGATATGAGCCCGACGATGATGCCTTCGATGGCCTCATCGTGAGCTGTGCCGCCGGCTTCGACGCGCCCCTCAAGCCCTATGCGCTCGCCAAGCGCCAGGACCTCAATCACCTGGCGAAGCGCCCCGCCACCTGGCGCCTGCAGCTCCGCAACGAGCTACTCGCCACCACGCTGGAGCGCCTGCGCAGCCTTGGTGAAACCGTCGCACGCGTCGCCCGGGAAGCGCCTTCGTGCGTCTTCGGCGGACGCGAGATCATCGAAGCGAGCGAAGCCGACTGGAACGTGGTCGACCTGCTCGCGTAGGCAGACAGCAAACGGCGCCCGACTCCACCTGGAGCCGGGCGCCGTCTTCATCGCACGGAGCAAAGCGGCCGCGATGCGCTTGAAGCGAGGCGCAGCCGGCGGCATCAAGGGACCCTACTCGCCCACGCGCTCGATATCGTAGGGCGTGGTCTGGTACACGTAGTAGTTGAGCCAATTCGTATAGAGCAGCTGCCCCTGCGAGCGCCAGGTATTGCGAGGCTGCTGCGAGGGGTCGTCTTCAGGGAAGTAGTTCCGCGGAACCTGCGGATCGATACCGCGCGCCAGGTCGCGCTCGTACTCGAGCTTGAGCGTCTCGCGGTCGTACTCGGGATGGCCGAATACGAAGAAGCGGCGGCTGTCGGTCGATTTGACCAGATAGAGGCCGACCTCGTCGGACACGGCGATGATCTCGAGCTCAGGCTGCGCCTCCACGTCCCCGATGCGCACGTCGGTGTTGCGCGAATGGACCGCCCAGAAGCGATCGTCGAAGCCGCGGACGAGCGGGCTCGACGGCTTCAGGATGCGATGCTCGAACACGCCGGACGCCTTCTGCGGCAGGTCGTATTTATCGATGCCGTAATGATGGTAGAGCCCCGCCTGAGCGCCCCAGCAGATATGCAGCGTGGAGTGCACGTGCGTGGTGGACCAATCCATGATACGGCACAGCTCGGGCCAGTAGTCGACCTCCTCGAACGGCATCTGCTCCACCGGCGCGCCCGTGATGATCAAGCCGTCGTAGTACTCGCTGGCAATCTCATCGAACGTGCGGTAGAACGTATCGAGATGGCTCGCCGACACATGCGCCGCCTCGTGGCTTGCGGTACGCAGCAACTCCACGTCCACCTGCAGCGGGGTGTTGGAAAGCTTGCGCATGATCTGCGTCTCGGTGGCGACCTTCGTGGGCATGAGATTCAGGATAAGGACGCGCAGCGGACGGATATCCTGATGCAGCGCGCGATACTCGGTCATGACGAAGATATTCTCGCTCTCGAGCGTTTCGGTTGCTGGAAGAGCATCGGGAATTCGAATGGGCATGGTCCACCTCGGCTTATCTGGCCCTCACGGTACACGTACAGCATACGATACCCGTTTTGCTCACCCCTGTCTCGAACATGGCGCACGGCGAGCGTCCCTGAGAGTGCATCGGAGCAAAATGAAAGCCGCCCAATCAAGCTCCAGTCCAGCCCCTACCGCTGCTCGTCCTCGAAGGCAGCGATCTCGCCCAGGAAGCGCTCGCCGAAGTCGTCGGCTTTCTTCTCGCCCACGCCCGACACGCCCAGAAGCTCGTCGCGCGTGCGCGGACGCAGGCGGCACATGCCGCGCAGCGCCTTGTCGGAGAACACCATGTACGGCGCCCACTCGCGCTCGCGCGCGAGCTCGGTTCGCAGGGTGCGCAGGCGCTCGAAGAGCTCGGCGTCGTCACCCACGCGCGGACGCGCATCGAGCGCCGCCTCATCGCGCAGCAAGTCGACGGCCCGTTGGGCGCGCGCCGGCGCGGTCCGCTTCGCCGCGCGCCGCTTCACCGAGAAGCGAAACGCGCCGCCCTCATCGCTAAGGACCTCCACGGCTCGCGGACCCAGCGACAGGACCGGGAACTGTCCCTGGGAAGCCGCGAGGTACCCGCGTCCCACCAGCTGGTCGATAAGCGAGCGGATGTGCACGAGAGGCATCGCGTGCAGCGCCCCGTATCCCTCGACCTCGTCCAGATGAACACGGCGCACCTTCTCGTTGTTCGCCCCGTGCAGTGCTTCGGCCAGTAGCGCCTTGCCGAAGCGGTCAGCGCGGGGCGCGACGAAGCGCACCACCTCGCGCGCCGCCTCGGTCACGTCCTCGACCGCGAAATCACCTAGGCAGTTCGAACACGCCCCGCAGCCCGTCGCGCTCGCGGCAGCCTCGCGAGCCAGCTGCGCCGCGGCGTCCTCGTCGCCGAAATAGCGCAGGATGTACTCGCGCAGGCAGCCGGTGGTCTGGCAATAGCCCTCCATCTGGCGCAGCAGCCGATACCGGTTCAAACGCGCCTGCTCGCGCTGATCCTCGTCCAGCTCGTCGTCCTCGGGGTCGCGGTCGATGAGGAACCGGCGCGTTCGAAAATCGTTGCCGTTCCACAGCAGGTAGCAGCTCGCCGGATCGCCGTCGCGACCGGCGCGGCCCGCCTCCTGGTAGTACGCCTCGATGCTCTCGGGCACGTTGTTGTGTATCACGTAGCGCACGTTGGGCTTATCGATGCCCATGCCGAAGGCGTTCGTCGCCACCATGACCGGCAGGCGGTCCTCGATAAACGCCGTCTGGCTCTCCTGACGCGCCTGCGCCGCCATGCCGGCGTGATAGCGCCCCACGCCGATGCCATGCGGCATGAGCGCGAGGCCCAGCTCGGCCGACAGCGCGTCGACCGCTTTGCGCGTCGCGCAGTAGATGATGCCGCTCTCCTGCGCATGGGCGACCACGTACTCCGTAATCCAGCGCGCCTTGGCCTTATCCCCCAGCTCCTCCACGCTCCATGAGAGGTTCGCGCGGTCGAAGCCTGTCACCACGGCCTCGGGCGCCTCGAGACCCAGCATCGCCACGATATCGCGACGCACGCGCTCGGTCGCCGTGGCCGTGAAGGCAGCCACGACCGGCCGCTTGGGCAGGGCCTCGATGAACGAGGCGATCTGCAGGTACGCGGGACGGAAATCCTGACCCCATTGGGATACGCAGTGCGCCTCGTCCACCGCGACCAGCGGAACGCCGATGCCGCCCTCGTCCGCCGCGCGCTGGGCGAACGCCAGGAAGCGCGGGTCGGCCAGGCGCTCGGGCGCCACGTACATGATCTGGTACCAGCCCTCCTCCGCGCGCTTAAGCACGGTATTCTGCTGCGCCGGCGTCAGCGTGGAATTGAGGTAGCTCGGACGGGCGCCCGCCGCCTTGAGCGCGCGCACCTGGTCGCCCATGAGCGAGACGAGCGGGCTCACCACAAACGTGATGCCGGGCAGCATGAGCGCGGGAATCTGGTAGCAGATCGATTTGCCGGCACCCGTGGGCATGATGCCGAGGGCGTCGCGACCCGCCAGGATAGCGTCGACCATCCGCTCCTGCCCGGGACGGAAGGAATCGTAACCGAAGTAGGTTTTAAGTGTCTGAAGCGCCTGCTCGTTCATATGCCGTCCTCTTTGCAGCCTCGCGTTGCCTGCGGGCCATTATCCCCCAACGCGGGCGCAGCCGCCACAGGCCCCAGCGCCCTCGCAGCCGCCACAGGCCCCAGCGCCCTCGCAGCCGCCACACGGCCCAACGCGGGCACGCGGCCTCGATCCGCGCGTCCGGTCGCCTACATTTTGAGCTGCGTGTAAAAGTGGACGCGTCGGCGCGCCCCGTCCCCTATCAGACGGCTATCATGCGTGTTAGAATCATCGCTCTCGTTACACCACGGTTCCCATCTCGAATAGCCCCGCGCCCACCCGGCGCACGACGCCCCAAGGAGGGTCCATGCGAAACGCCGTTGACGCCATCACCGACCGCGCGCTCGAACTCGCGCGCCTCGCCGTTGTTCGCCGCATCATCACCGCGATCGCCGTAACGTTCTCCGCGCTGCTGCAGACCTTCCTCATCCAAGCGTTCGTCGAGCCCGCCAACCTGCTCCCCAGCGGCTTCACGGGAGTCGCGGTCCTCGTCAACCAGATCACCTCGCTGGGCGGCGTGCACATCTCGACCTCCGTGGGCATGCTGCTGCTGAACATCCCGGTGGCGGCGCTGTGCTGGGGCTCCATCAGCAAGCGCTTCGTCATCTTCTCCATGATGCAGGTCGGGCTCTCATCGCTTTTCCTCAACGTCTTCAACTTCGCTCCGCTGCTGGGCGACAAGATGATGCTCGTGATCTTCGGCGGCTTCATCTCCGGCCTGTCCATCGCCATCGCGCTGAAAGCGGGCGCCTCCACCGGCGGCACCGACTTCGTCGCGCTGTGGGTATCCAACCGCACCGGCAAGACCATCTGGGGCCTCATTTTTGCCAGCAACTGCCTGCTGCTCGTGATCTTCGGTGCGCTGTTCGGCTGGGACAACGCGGCGTACTCCATCGTGTTCCAGTTCATCGCCACCAAGACCATCGACAGCTTCTACAACCGCTACGACCGCGTAACGCTGCAGATCACCACGCGCCGCCCCAACGAGGTCATGGACGCCTACATCGAGGAGTTCCAGCACGGCATCTCCTGCGCCGAGGTCATCGGCGGCTACAGCCGCAAGACCATGTGGCTGCTGCACACCGTCGTCTCCACGTATGAATCGTCCGACATCATCGACCTGGTACGCGATGTGGACCCCGGCGCCGTCATCAACGTGTTCCGCACCGACAACTTCGTGGGCGGCTGGTACCACGGAGCGGTGGACGAACCGCTGCCCACCGCGGTCCCCGATCCCGACAAGCCCGCCCGCCTGCTCTCCAAACAGGCCCGCCGCCATAAGCAAAGCGAGCTCCAGCAAGACGACGGACGCTAGCCCAAGCGCCGCTTCTTTTCCACTCACTTCGGGGGGGAAAGCCCTAGAAAACCCGAATCCGGGCGACCACCTCGCCCGCAAGCGCTTAGAGCACGAAACGATAGCGGCTGCCCACGTAGTACTGGCGGCCGATGCACACCGGCTTGCGGTCCGCATCGCCGAAGCACACGTTCAGGAAGAGCAGCGGGTCGCCCTGGGAGATCGCCAAGCGCGTCGCCTGCTCGCTCGTGGCCCGCACCGCCTCCACGGTACGCATGAGCGGCACCTCCGGGCGCTTCCCGCCCACCTCGGCGATCCTATCGAACATCGATACGTCGTTTAGGTCCTCGGTCATCAGGGACTGGTAGCCCTCGTACGGCAAAAAGATGTTCTCCTCGAAGATGGGCTGGCCATCCGCCGTACGGATGCGCTGGACGTACAGGAGCAGCGCCTCTTCCGGCAGATCGAGCAGACGCGCCTCCTCGGAGCGCACCGGCACGATCAGCCGGTTGAGCACGCGCGCGCCCGGCTCCATACCGTTGTCCTCGCACACCTGCGTGAAGCCGCGCGCGACGGTGTACTGCAGCAGGCGGCGGTTGATATGCGGCGTGCTCACGAACGTTCCGCGTCCCTGCTGCTTCACCAGATAGCCCTCGGAACACAGCTCCTCGACGGCGCGGCGCACCGTGATGCGGCTCACGCCGTACTGCTCGGCCAGCTCGGGCTCGGACGGGATGCGCTCCTTCGGCGCGTACTCGCCGCTCTCGATCGCCCCCTTGATCTCTTCAAAGATCTGCTGGTACAGCGGGGTCGTCCTGTTCGTCGCCATAGCGCTCGCATCCATTCATCTGCATCGTCATATATGTCAATACCATTATAACCATGTTAACAACATGTTGCACGCGCCCGGGAACGGCAGGGCTTAGCCGAGCTCCTCCAGCACATCCCACAAGCTGTCGATCACCCGGTCCGCCGCCGACTGATCGAGCTCCACGCCCTCCTTGGGCTTCAGCGCCAACGTCCGCGCACCCGAGCGCACGCCCGCCTCGATGCCGAAGGGCGAATCCTCGACCACCAGGCACTCCCCCGGCTCCACCCCCAAAAGCTCCATCGCACGGAGGTACACCGCCGGATCGGGCTTGAAGGCGCCGCAGTCGTGGGCGCTCAGCTTGAGGTCGAGCACGTCCTCCAGGCCGGCGGCGTCCACCAGCTGCTGGATCATCTCGATCTGTCCCGAGCTCGCGATGGCGCACTTCACGCCGCGCTCCTGCAGCGCCTCCATGACGGGGCGCGCGTCGCGGTTCATGAGCTCGTCGTAGGGCACGGGGTGCGCCTCCATATAGGGCAGGTAGCCCTGCTTCAGCTCCTCGCGGCGAACGGGGTCATCGGGCTCGAAGTACTCCCACACGTACACGTCGTTCGTTCCGGACAGGTCGGGGATCTCGTCGAACACGAAGCCCTTGGTCTCCAGGTACGCCGCGCGGCGGCGGTTATAGAACCACTCGGTGTCCACCAGCACGCCGTCGTTATCGAACAGCACCGCCTTGATCATGGGAACCTCCCTCGAATAAAAAAGGGCGGCCCCGAAAAGGAGCCGCCCGCCGAATCGAACTAGTAGGTGAGCTTCCACATGTAGCGACGCTTGGTCAGCGGGTGCTGGCGGGCATCGGCGATCTTGTTGCCGTACACACGCATGACGGCGAGGTGCAGCAGCGGGTTGAAGTAGGTCAGCACGCTCGCGGGCACGGCATCGGCCAGGCCGTAGTCCTTGGCGTCGATGAGCGCGACCTTGGCATCCATGCGCTGCAGGAAGGTAAGCGCGCGGGCGTCCATCGGGCGGGTCGCGCCATCGGACATGAAGAAGACGTAGGGCTTGCCGGGCGTGGTGACCTCGAACGGACCGTGGAAGTACTCGCCGCTGTTATAGGCGGCGGCGTCGATCCACTGCATCTCGGTGAAGAGGAAGGCGGCGTGGGAGTAGGCCATCTTCTCGGAGGCGCCGGATGCCATGAAGTAGATCATTTCGTCGTCCTTGAAGTCCTGAGCGAACTGCTCGGCGACCTTCTCGGCCTGCTGGGCGGACTTCTCGCAAAGCTCGAAGATGTTGGTGAGGCCGCAGATCATGTCCTCGTAGTGCTCATAGCCCTCGGTCTGCTGAAGGATCTCGAGAGCGAGCGCCATGGCATAGCCGGGCTTCTCGGCCTTAGCGGCGAAGTTGGCGTGGAAGCCGTGGACGATCACGTGGTCGGCGTCAACGGTCAGAGCGGAGCCGGCCTTGTTGGTGAGGGAGACCACGGGGCAGCCGTGCTTCTTGGCCGTCTTGTTGGCCTCGACGGTCTCGGGCGTGGAGCCACCGAGTGAGCAGGTGATGACGAAGGTGTGCTCGCCGACCCACTTCGGGGTGTCGTAGTTGAACTCGTTGGCGGTGAAGATCTGGACGTTGAGCTTATCGGTGTTGTTGGCCAGGAAGTACTTGGCGGGGTACAGGTCGGACATGGAGGCGCCGCAGCCCACGAAGGCGACGCTGTGGATCTCGTGGTTGGACAGGACGTCGGCGACGATCTGCTTGGGGAGGTTGAGGTCGATTTCGTACATGTTCAAAACTTCCTTTCGGTTGCTTGCTCTGTCCCGCCGCGCGGCGGGGCGTTGATACCAGGTGTTAGACGAGGATGCCCAGGGCGGAGAGGGCGATGCCGCCGACGATGGCGATCGCGAGGAGCGCGAGGGTGTTCACGCCCTTCTTGATGAGCCAGTACATCAAGCCGGTAAGGGCCAGCGGAATCATGTTCGGCATCATGGAGTCCAGGATGTCCTGGATGACCAGGCTGCCGTCGGAGAACGTCAGCGGCGTGGTGGCGCCGATAAGAGTCGCGATCATGGCGCCCACCGACATGAGGCCCACGATGCCGCAGACATACATGAGCTTGTCCATCATGTTGCCGCCCTGCAGCTTCTGCAGGTACTCATGGCCTCCCTGGTAGCCGAGCTTGGCGGCGAACCAGGTGATGAGGACGGACGGGACGATGGAGATGGCCATCGCCAGGATCGGACCCATGATGGAGTCCTGCTGGGCGAGCTGCACGCCGAGGCCGAAGGCGATGACGCGGATCGTGCCCTGGAAGAAGGAGTCGCCGATACCGGAAAGCGGGCCCATCAGCGAAGTCTTGATCGCGTTGATGGAATCGGGGTTCACGCTGGCGGGATCCTTCGCGTACTGCTCCTCCATGGAGGATGCGAGACCGAGGACGAAGGCGCTCGTCTGCGGGGTGCAGTTATAGAACGCCATGTGGCGGCGGTAGGCCTCTTTCTTGGCCTCGAGCTGCTTGGGATCGGTCTCATCCGGGTAGCAGCGGTCGATGGTGGGAACCATGCCGTACAGGAAACCCATGTTCATCTGGCGTTCGTAGTTCCAAGAATCCTGAATTGCCCAGGAGCGCCAGAAGAACTGCCAAATCTTCTTGTTGAGCGATACGTCTTGAGTAGCGATCTCGTTTGCCATGGTGCTCTCCCCCTTACTCATCGTCTTCGAGCGGATCGTATTCGGTCCCGGCGCCCGCGATGGCGACGCCGCCGTTATTGGAGTACTTGATGCCCATGAGGATGAGCGCGATGATGACGCCGAAGATCGAGACGGCGATCACGGAAAGGCCCAGGTAGGATGCGAGCATGAAGCCCAGGAACAGGAAGACCGTCATACCCTTGTTGAGCATCATCGAGAGCAGGAGCGCCAAACCGTAGGCGGTGAGGATCTTGGAGGCCACGTTCAGGCCGTCGGTGATCCAAGCCGGAATCATGTCCACGACCGCCTGGACGACGTCGGTGCCCACGAAGACCGCGGCGAAGATGGGCAGGAAGTACATGAGCGAGTAGAGAGCCGTGCCCGCCACGATATGCATGCGGTAGGCCTTCTTGAAATTGCCGGCATCGATGGCGGAATCGGCCACATGGGTGAGCGCCGCGATGATGGAGCGGAACACGATGCCGAGCAGCTGGCCGAGGACCGCGACGGGGATCGCGATCGTCATGGCCGTCTCGGCAGATGCGCCGGTCAAGCAGGCGAACGCGGAGGCGACGATGCCGCCCAAGACCATGTCGGGCGGAACCGCTGCACCGACCTGGACCAGACCCATGCTGACCAGCTCGACCGCGGCACCGACGGCAAGGCCGGTGGGCACATCGCCCAATACCAGGCCGACGAGCGTGGCGCCGATCAGCGGTTGCTCGAAGTTCAAGCGGCCCAGCAGGCGCGAGTCGAGCATGCAGAACACGCCGACCAGGCCGACGAGCAGCGCGCTAATGAACGTATCCATTACCTTCTCCTCTCAGAAGTGTTCGTTGCAAAACCCCGCGATCCGGGGACACATGCCTGTTAGAACGAGCTGATATCCGTACGCGCCTGCGTAGGCGTCTGCTGCTCGTAGATCTTGATGCCCAGGTCCAGAATCTTCTGGGCATCGGCCTTCTCGGCGGCGTCGAGGAAGACGGAGCTGTCCTTGCCGCCCACCGGCTCGGCTCCGTCGTGGTTGGCGGCCGCGCCGAAGTTGATCTCGGAGAAGGGATAGGAGCTCACGAACTGCAGCATCTCGTGCACGTTGCCGAAGACGAACATCACGTTCTCGCCCAGCGTGTTGAGCTTCTCCATCTTGGAGAGCGCCTTCTCGACGGTGTACACGTTGAGGTACACGCCCGCCGGCTTGGCGAGCCTGAGCGCGCCCTTCTTGATCTCGTCGGTCGCAGCCTCGTTGTCCACGACGATGATGCGGCTGGCTGCCACCGAGTTGACCCACGAGAACACGACCTGGCCGTGAAGCAGTCGGTAGTCCAGGCGCACCAGCACGATGTTCGCCTCGCCGCCCTTGCCGGCGACGACCTGCTTCTTGGGGGCCTTGGCGAGCAGGGGCACGGAGTCGCGGCAGTTGTCCAGGCCGGCGCGCGCCTCCTGGATCAGGTCGATGAGCTCCTTGCCCTGGATGGGCACGGGAGACATCGCGAGCGTGAGCACGAGCGGCATGTTCATACCGCTGATCACGGTGATGCGCTCGTCGCGTTCCATCAACTCCACCATCGAGTTGTTGACGCTCGATCCCATCATGTCCGTGCAAACGTAGATGGCATCCTCGGCGTCAAACGTCTCGACGAGGCTTGCCGCCTTGTCCGTGACGGGCTCCTTGTCATCACGCAGAAGCGAGATAACGTGGACGTTGGGAACGTCGCCGAGGACCATTGCCAACGTGTCGCGGACACCTGCTGCGAGCCCGCCGTGGGATGCCAGAATTATCTGATTCATCACGCCTCCTCTTAGTCGTTATGGTCATTATAGATGACTTAGCTTGTATGTCGAGTGTTCTTTAGCAAACTAAGGTAGTTTCAGGAGAGATTTACCGTTTACTGGTATATAACGACCGTTCACCAGTTATATACGTCATATCCTAGACGGGATCCGAGGTGCTCCCGCGGAGCAGCTGCAGCGCGATGCCCGCGGACGGATCCCGCGCGAAACCGGCCCGGTCCGGCGGGCGTATCCCGACGCGGCGCGATTCCCGCCCGAAAGCGCGGCCTACCGCGGCGCGATCCAGGTCTGCCAGTCGCCGCCGTTCACGAACTCGGCGTAGTCCGCCGCCTTGCCCTGTGCCCACGCCCGTCCACTGAACCGCATGGACTCCTCTACATGACCGTAGAACTCGCTGCGGCGGATCTTCTCGAAGCTCATGTTCATCACGAAGATGGAAATGAGCACCAGGCAGATGCCCGCCATCTTCACCGGCCCTGCCGATTCGCCGTAGACGCCGATGCCCACCAGCACGGTCGCGACGGTCTCGAACGAAGCCACCACCGGAACCTTGGATGCCTCGAGCCCCATTGAAAGGCCGTTCATATAGAAGATGTACGCCAGGGCCGTCGGGATGAGGCCGAACCCCAGCAGGAAGAGTAGCAACCGCGGACTCGCCGCCACGACGATATCCGTCCAAGGGAACGCCAGGACGAGCATGGTCGCACCGCCGAATACGAACCCGTAAAACGTCACCGCCAGCGGATGCGCCCGCTCGGTCGCGACCTTGCTGAACACCGCCAGCAGGGCGCCCATGAACCCGGCGGCCACGCCGGCTATGATGCCGAGCATGGAGAAGCCCATCGAAGAGAAATCGCCGTTCGTCACCGCCAGCACGCACCCGATGATGTTGATCGCGATCGAGGCGAACTTGTTCGAGGTCGCTGGCTCGCGATAGAGCAGCCGGCCCAACGCGACGCCGAATACCGGCGAGGTATAGAGCAGGACCGACGCCGTCGACATGCCCACCTCGCCCATCGAGATGTAATACCCGAGGTTGGCGAACGCAAGCCCCACGATGCCCACGAGCGCACAGGAAACAAGCGACGAGGGAGGCACGCGGAACAAGGCGAGCGCAGACGGGCGCTCGCCCGCAGGCACCCCCGACCCGCGCACCCCCATCGCGGCGAGCACGGGCGCCAGCATAGCCGCGCCGAACAGCAAGCGCAGCGCGGCGATGCTCACCGAACTCAGTCCCAACGCGGTGAGGTTGTTGACGAAGATACCGATACATCCCCACATCAGCGCTGCAATCAGCACCAGCGCATAGCCCTTTTTCGCGTTCACGGCGTCCGCCTCCTCCGTTCGAATGTTCCCTTCCACACTATAACAGACGTTATATTCGTTATAGATGTCTATGATTTGATTTATCAGGCACTCGCAACGGCACGGGAGAGAGCGACCGGCCGCGCTGCTCAAGCGGAACCCCGGCGCCCGACGCTTCGAGCTAATATGCGAGCTTCCACATGTAGCGACGGGTCATGTAGTCCTTATGGGTAACCCGGGAGAGGGCGCGCATATAAACGTTGTTCAGAATCGGCGAGAAGACCAGGTGGTTGAAGTACTCGGACACCGAATCCTTGATGTCATTCAGGCCGAGCTCCTTCGCGTCGAGCTGATAGACGCGGTCGCCGCCGTACTGGTCCACGAAGCGGATTCCGCGCTCGTCGTTGCCGCGCGAACGGCCCACCGAGATGAGCTGGAACAGCGACGTGCGCTTGTCCAGGATCTCGAAGGGACCATGGAAGAAGTCGCACGTGTTGATCGTGCAGGAGTCGATCTGAAGCATCTCCTGGATGTTGCAGATGGAGAAGACGTACGCCGCACCATAGAGCGGGCCCTGGGCCATCACGTTGATGCAGGGCTTATCGGCGTTCTGCCGCGCCCAGGCCTCGGCGAGCGGCGTGGTGTAGGCCACAGCCTTGCGATAGATCGGATCGACCAGGTCGAAGGCTGCCATCGCGGTCTCGTACTCCGCATAGCCCTCCGTTTGCTGCACGAGCTCCATGGCGATCATGGTCACCACGGCGGAATTGGTCTCGCCCATGTTGGTCTCATCCACCGCGAGGCTGCCGTACTGCATCTTGTACTCGCAGACCTCCGTCAGGCGCGATTCGTCCACATACACGCCCACGGTCGCGGCACCCAGGTCGCGCGCGACCTCGGCGGCCACGATGGTCTCGGCCGTGCCGCGCATGGACACGGCGACGACCAGCGTGTTCTCGTCCACATAGCGCGGCGTCGCATGAACGAACTCGTTGCTGGTGTAGCCCGAGGACACAATCTGGGTCGCTTCATGCTCCATAAAGTATTGGGCTGGGTAGTTGCCGCCGTTCGATCCGCCGGCGCCGACCCACACCACGCGCTTGATGCCGCCCACATCCTTCTTGCTCTCGAGGATCTTGGCAACCATGTCCCTAACTTGTTCCTGTTTCTTCATGGCTATCGGTCCTTTCGTCATCCGTATCGCCATTACTTGATACAAGTTAGATATAAGCCTGGACCACGCGAGAGCGCATCATTTCCACGGTAAACGGTAGTAATTGAACCGTGAACGGTCATTTGCTTGCATTCTTTAGCACAACGCTTCGAAATAGGCACCATATAAGTTATGGTATTGACCATACAAGTTTGAACTATTAAAGAGATTCGAGAGCGATATGAATGTAAGGACATCGAGTGCGGACGCCCTCTATTGCCAGCTCGCCGAGGACCTGCGGGGCAAGATCATCGGCGGCGTATATCCCTGCGGCTCAAAACTGCCTTCGGAATCCGAGTTGATGGCCGATACCGGTTTCTCGCGCAGCACGGTGCGCCACGCCCTCGAGATACTCGTGGACGAGGGACTCGTCGTAAAGGAGCGCGGTCGCGGCGCGTTCGTCTCCGCAACCCTGCAATCCCATGCCGATGAAACCGTGTTCTCGAGCTTCACTACGAGCATGCGGGATGGTCACGCCGAGTTCGAGACGCGTCTCGTGGACGCCCGTATGGCCGATGCCGCGCCGGACATAGCCTCGTTTCTCAACGTCGATCCCGCAAGTCCCGTCGTCGAGCTGGTGCGTCTGCGCTATCTCGACCACGAGCCGTTCTGCTTGGAGACCACCTGGCTGCCCGCGGAGTTCCAAGAGCTGCTCGACACCGATCTCGACCGCCGCTCGCTCTACGCAGCGCTGCGCGAGCGCTTCCATCGCGTCCCCGCCAACGGCCATAAGACGTTCGAGGTCTGCTTCGCTCGCCCGCGCGAGGCGTTCCTGCTCGACGTCGAGCGCGACACCGCGCTCATGCTCGTGACGGACTTCGTCTACGACATCGACGGCGGGCCGCTCCACGTCTCGAAGCGCGTCATGCGCACCGATAAGACCAAGTACACCGAACCCATCCGTTAATCCTTGGTGGCCAGCGACGTACCGCCGCAGCCACCGCCCGATGCGCCCGGGCGCGCAAGCGGGCCTCGGTCGTTAGTCGTCGTCGCCCGATGCGCCCAGGCGCACAAGCAGTCCCAACGCGGCCTGCACGCAGGTCATGCTCTCATCGCTCGCGTCGATGCCGCGACCCACGCCCGAGCCCGCGCCGGCGCCGACGCGATAGGGCACGGTGAGCTTTCGGCTCTTGGGATAGTTGATGGCCCCCAGCTGGCCCTTGAGCTCGAACGCGACGGTCTTGGGCACGTCGACCCCCTGGAACACCAGGCGCCCCTGCGTCAGCGCGACGCTCTCCAACCCCAGGCGCTCAGCGCGGATGCGGATGCGTGCGCGGTCGAACAGGTTCAACGCCGCCTGCGGCAGCTCCCCGTGCTCGTTTTCGCACTGCTCCTGTACCTCGTCCACGGCGGCAAGCTCATCGGCCGCCGCCAGCTTTCGATACACCAGCACCCGCTGGTCGACCGCGGGCAGGTACTCCTCGCTCAGGAAGAAATCTGCCGGCAGGTTGATCGTCACGCCGGATTCCTCCACATCGGAACCGCTCTCCCCGCGGGCCTCGGCAACCGCCTGCCCCAGCATCTGCGTGAACAGGTCGAAGCCCACGCTCGAGAGGTTGCCGTGCTGCTCCGCGCCCACGAGCGAGCCGGCGCCGCGGATTTCGAGGTCGCGCATGGCGATGCGCATACCGCTGCCCAGGTCCTGGAACTCCGAGAGCGCCATCAGGCGCTCGGTCGCCTCCTCGGTAAGCGGCAGCTCCCCCGGGAACATGAAGTACGCGTACGCCTGCGTGGCGGAACGCCCCACGCGCCCCTTCAGCTGGTAGAGCTGCGCGAGGCCCAAGCGCTGCGAGTCCTCGATGATCAGCGTGTTGGAATGCGGGTTGTCGATGCCGCTCTCGATGATGGTCGTCGCCACGAGCACGTCGATCTTGCCGGTCGCGAACTGGACCATAACGTCCTCGACCTCGCGCGGGCTCATCTTGCCGTGTGCCACGCCCACGCGGGCCTCGGGCGCCGCCTCGTGCACGCGCTCGACGGCGTCCTCGATGGTCTTCACGCGATTCGACACGTAGTACACCTGGCCGCCGCGACCCGTCTCGAGGCGGATCGCCGCCGAGACCACGTCGGGGTCGTACTCCCCCACGTGCACCTGCACGGGACGCCTGCCCGTGGGCGGCGTGGTGATGAGGCTCATATCGCGCACGCCCGAGATCGCCATCTGCATGGTGCGTGGGATGGGCGTCGCCGAAAGCGTGAGCACGTCGATCTGCTCGCGGATGTTCTTGAGCTGCTCCTTGTGCTGGACGCCGAAGCGCTGCTCCTCGTCGATGATGACGAGGCCCAGGTCGTGCGGGTTCACATCGGAGGACAGCAGGCGATGCGTGCCCACCAGCACGTCGACCTTGCCTTCGGCGAACGCCGCGAGGGCGCGACGCTGCTGCGCCGGCGTACGAAAGCGGCTCATGACCTCGACTTCCACGCCGAAGGGGGCGAAGCGCTCGAAGAACGTCTCGTAGTGCTGCTGGGCGAGGATGGTGGTGGGGCACAGCACCATGACCTGGCGGCCGCCGTCCACGCATTTGAATGCCGCGCGCAGGGCGACCTCGGTCTTGCCGAAGCCGACATCCCCGCAGAGCAGGCGGTCCATGGGCTTGGCGCTCTCCATGTCCCCCTTGATGTCGGCGATCGCGTCGAGCTGGTCATGGGTGGGCTCGTAGGGGAAGCTCTCCTCCATCTCGATCTGCTCGGGCGAATCGGGACCGAATGCGTAACCGGTGATGGATGAGCGACGCGTGTAGAGGTCTACCAGGTCGAACGCCAGCTTCTTAGCGCTCTTGCGCGCCTTGTTGGTGGCGCGGCTCCAATCGGCGGTGTTCAGGCGGGTGAGGCGCGGGTTGGCACCGTCCGGCCCCACGTAGCGCGTGATGCGGTCGACCTGCTCGAGCGGCACGTAGAGCTTGTCGCCGTCGGCGTACTCCAGCAGGAAGTAATCGCGCTCGCGACCCGCCACCTCCTGGCGCACGATCTCGGCGAACAAGGCGATGCCGTGCGTGGCGTGGACGACGTAGTCGCCCGGCTTGAAGGGGAAGGTGACCTCGGTGACGTCGACGCGGCGGCGGGCGCGTCCGCGGGCGCGCTTGGCGTCCATGCGCGCATTGAGGTCCGCGAGCGAGAACACCGCCAGGTGCGCCTCAGGCACGACGGTGCCCGCCGGCAGGGCGGCATCGATGAAGGTGACGCGGCCGCGCGTGATGGTGGGGACGGTCGGGCCGGAGGCGCCCTCCTCGAGGCCGCGGGCGTTCAGCGCGTCGGCGCGTCGGCGCGAGACGGCGGGGAGCTCGACCGTCGGCGCGGCGCCGTCAAGCTCGCCGGCGTTCGCCGGATCGCTTGAGAGCGACTCCTCGAAGGGAATCGACTCGTCGGTGAAGCTCAGCTCCATGGACTCGCGCGCGCCGCGGTCGGGGATGGCGAACAGCACCGCGTAGCGGTTGTTCACCACCTCCTGGATGCGCGAGATGAAACGGTTGTCCGAACCCGCGAGCGCGGGCTGCTCGAGCTTGAGCTCGGCCGTCACCGCACCGCCGGCGCGGATTAGGCTCACGTAGTTCAAGCGCTGCTGGCGACCGAAGTCGAGCTCCTGGGGGCGCACGTAGAGTCCGTCGAGGCGCGCCACCTTCGCGTCGCCGGCGCGGCGCTCCAGGTCCTCGTACGCGCGCATGCAGTCGTCGAACAGCGAGCGCGGCTCCGACAAGATCACCAGCGCGTCGTCTGAAAGATGGGCCAGCGGGCTCTCCGTGCGCTCGTACAGCAACGGCAGATAGCGGTCGAGCTCGGGGGTGACGATGCGCTGCTGGACCATCTCGAGCATCGCGGCGAGCGCGGTGTCGTTTTGCGCCGGCAGATACAGCGCCGCGCTGATCCGCTTGACCGCCTCGTCGGTCAGGGCCAGCTCGCGACACGGGAAGATCTCGACCTCGTCCTCGTCGCCGATGGTCTGGCCCGTAGAGGCCACCATGCGGCGGATGCGATCGATCTCATCGCCGAAGAACTCGATGCGCACCGGCGCCGTCGTCTGAGCGGGATAGACGTCCACGGCGTCCCCGTGCACCCAGAACAGGCCGGGGGCGTCGGCTGCCTCCGAGCTGGTGTACCCCATGCCCACAAGCATGCGCGGCACGTCTTCGAACGGCACCTCCTCGCCCACCGCGAAGCGCGTCGATGCCCAATACCCGCTCTCGCGCGGCGGCACGCAGCGGAGCAGCGCGCGGGCCGACGCCACCAGCACGCAGTTCTCGCCCCTGGCCACGCGGCCCAGCGCGGCGCAGCGGGCCGCGACGACGGCATCGTCGGGGGCGTCGTCCTTCCAGGGGTAGTCGGCGCGCTCCGGGAAGCGCACGACGTGCTCGAGGCCCAGATACGCGGCGAGCGAGCGATAGGCGCGGTCGGCCGAATCCTCACCCGACACGATATAGACCGTGGGACGCGGGCGACGAGCAAACTGCGCTGCGACCATGAGGGTGCGGCCGGACTGGGAAATCGCCAGCGTGGCGTCTTCGCCGCGACCGAGCGCCGCCTCGATGGCCTGGGGCGCTTCGGCGGTGTACAGCTGTGCGGCGATGCGATGTATGAGCACGTGCGTCTCCATTCGAGTAGCGTTCACGCCGAAAACCCGCCCAAAGCGCTTGGACGGGTCGGCGCGATCGAGTTTCTGCGGCTATTCTACCCGAGCGCTACGCCATACGCGCGCTCGGGCAGATGTCCGCCAAGGGGCATTCCCCGCACAGGGGCTTGCGTGCATCGCAGATCTCGCGCCCCAGCATGATCCATTGGTGGTTGACGTCGTTCCAGTACTCGCGGGGCAATATCTTGAGCAGGTCCTGCTCGGTCTTGAGCGGCTCCTTCTCATGCGTCTTGGGAGAGAGCTTCAGGCGGTGCGCGATCCGGTTGACATGCGTGTCGACCGCGATGCCCTCCACGATGCCGAAGCTTACGTTCAGCACGATGTTGGCGGTCTTGCGCCCCACGCCCGGAAGCGTGACGAGCTCCTTCATATCGGCGGGAACCTCGCCGCCGTAATCGGCGACGATCATCTGAGCGGCCTCGACGCAGTGCTTCGCCTTCGTTTTATAGAAGCCGAGCGACTTGATGACCTCGGCGACCTCGGCCGGCGTCGCACCCGCCATCGCCTCGGGCGTCGGCCAGCGGTCGAACAGCTCGGGCGTCACCTTGTTCACCTGGGCGTCCGTGGTCTGTGCCGAAAGCAGGACCGAGATCACCAGGCGGAACGGATTCGCGTGGTCCAAGAAGCACTCGACCGGGCCGTAGCGCTCGTTCAGCCGGCGGCACACCTCGATCGCACGCGCGGTCTTCGCCGCGTTCGTCTCCCTCGGCATCGCAGCCCCTCCTTCTTTCCTCAAAGGCTCCTTCGCGGGCATCGTTTTATCCGCAAGCATACCAAATCCCGGGCAAACAGGCGCCCGCCCGCCATCGAACCGCGGCAGCCGGACGCATCCAGCGATACCCCTTGCGCTACGCGCGGGGCGGCACCCCGTCCCCCTCGTCGAGCAGCTCGTCGTATCCGATGATCGCCGCCGCGGCCGATTCGTCTTCGAGCGCGGTCACCGCGCGCAGCTTGCGCTCGATCACGTTCGTGCGCGTGGTGATGATGCCGTCCACCGTCTTGCCGGCGGTCTCGATCTGCTTGCGGGCTCGGACTAGCTCCGCTTGATAACGCGGAAACTCGGCCTTCACCGCGGCGAGAACGCGCTGGATCTCGTCCGCGCGCTTCTGGAACGCGAACGTCTGGTAGCTCATCTGCAGGCTGTTCAAGATCACCGCCATCGTCGACGGCCCCGCGACGCTCACCCGGTAGTCGCGCTGCAGCGACTCGATCAGGCCCGGCCTATCGACCACCTCGGCATACAGCCCCTCGAACGGCAGGAACAGGATGCCGAAATTCGTCGTAGCGGGCACCGAGATATATTTCTCCGAGATATCGCGGGCCTCCGCCTTGATGCGCTGCTCCAGCGCGCGGCGCGCCTGCTCGACCGCCTCGGCGTCCCCCGCCTCGACCGCATCCCGCAGATGCTCGTATGTATCGCCGGGGAATTTGGAATCGATCGGCAGCCACACGGGGTCGCCGCCGTCCACGGGCAGCTTCACCGCGAACTCCACGCGCTCGGAGCTCTCGGGCTTGGTCGCGATGTTCTCCGCATACTGATCGGGCGCCAAGATATCCGCCAGTATCGCGCCGAGCTGGACCTCGCCCAGGATACCGCGCGTCTTCACGTTCGACAACACGCGCTTCAGGTCGCCTACGCCGCTCGCGATGTTGCGCATGTCGCCCAGCCCCGTGTACACCGCCTCCAGCTGATCGCTCACCTGCTTGAACGAAACCGAAAGCCGGTCGTTCAGCGTACGCGTCAGCTTCTCGTCGACCGTCTCCCGCATGCGGTCGAGCTGCCGCTGGTTATCATCGCGAATCGACCCGAGCTGCTGCTCGACCGTCGTTCGCACCTCGCCCAGGCGGGCGTCGACCGTGTCGCGATTCTTCTCGAGCCGGTCGGCGGTCTCGCGCCTCAGCGCCCCCATCGCACCCGAAGCCTCCGAGAACTCGCGCATCAGCGCATCATGGCGCTGCTGACTCACCGCGGAGTCGCCCACGGCCCACTGCGACAACGAGCCCAAGATGGCGCGCGCGTCGGCAACCGCCGCCTCGAGGCCGGCCACGCGCCCCTCGGTCTCGCGAAGCAGCTCCCCCTGGGCGCGCCTCATCCCGCGCACCTCGCCCAATACGAATGCCGAGCACACGGCGGCGACCGCCGCCGCGATGCCCACGATCATGAGCGCCAATCCATCCATTCGCCCGATCCTTTCCCTCGTGCTCGCGCTACCCTCTGATAACCAGGTTGTACCACGTCGCAAACGCCATCATGCAGGCCGCGACGATCGCCATGGCGATCGTCCAACGACGCTCGCGCCCCACGTATTCCTCGGGCGACATCGTCGTCACGACGCGCATGTACCCAACATAGTTCGCGGTCCGGCCGTAGAAGAACATGAATGCCAACGTGCCCGCCAGCGCGGCCGCGGCGAGGAGCATGCTCCCGCCCCCGCGCAGCGCGGCCCACAGCAGGTTGTCCACAAGCAGCCAGATGGGATAGAGCACAACCGCGAACACCTGGCCGTGCCCCGCGCCCCACAGCGGCGGCATGAGGAACGCACCCCAGTTGAACGCCGGAATATGATAGATCGGGCGCTCAAGGGGAAGCTCCATGACGATCGCCATGTCGTGCCGCCCGTGTCCATCGGGGTCCCGCAAGCGCCCATCGAGCTCGACGAAGCACCGACAGGACCTGCAAAAACCAACCAGCCTCATCCCGGGTCGCGGCTTCGGCAGCTGCACGTGCGGCTCGAACGGACGCCCGTCCCCGCCCCGCCCGCCGTCATCCGAACATCCGTCCCGGCACGGTTCGACCTGACCGGCCACGTCATCACACTCCTCTTGAACGCGCCTCAACGGCCTTCCAGTGTATCAGCGCGGGATGCGCTCCCCGTACCGCCGTCACGACCTTCACGCAATCAGATCGCGCGCGAACGCGGCGAGGCGCTCCATCAGCCTTCCCAGCAGCTCGACCAGCTCTTCCGGAGAGGCGCCGTTCACGATGCACGTCGTTGCATACGCCGCTAAAAACAGCAGCACCAAGGCGATGGGCGTCAGCACGACCACCGCGAGCACGCGGGCGATGGCGGCGCGCCTGCGCGAGCGCACGCGCCTCGCATCGAAGGCGCGCTCATCGCGATACGCCTCCTGGGCCGTGGAATACGGCGTGCCGTCCGAACGGCACCGCAGCAACCGTCGCGACCGTCCCGCGCAGGGCTCCTCCCCCGCAGCAGCCGGCGCCTCGAAGCCCGGCGCTTCATCCAAATCGAAATCGCATGCCGCCGCGGCGGTCGCGCGACGCGGGCGCGCCCCTGCGGCGTCCCCATGTGGCAACCCCTGGCTGGACGGTGCCGCGCCATCGCCCGCGACCGGCGGGCGGGATGCCGGGGCGGCGCCTCCCGCCCC
>URKM01000018.1 GCA_900548365.1 uncultured Collinsella sp.
GCCCGCCCCGTCCGGCGTGCTCACGCGCTCGCGTGTCCGCCCCGCCGCTGCCGGCGCGCCCGCCTCGCTGCGCCGGGCGCGCCCCGCCTCGCTAACCAAACAGGAAGCCCCCGCTTCCCGGATTCGGTCGATGCCGTTCGGGAAGCGGGGGCTTTTCTTGCTGCGGCTGCGCGCCGATCGCGGGAACCGCCGGTTTTCCAGGATGCGTCCGACGCGCCGTTCGGGATGATCGGGATGATCGGCCGTCGCGGGCGCGTTAGCCGAGCAGGCCGGTGGCGACGGACGCGAGGGCGATGAGGACGCCTACGATGGATTCGCCGCCGAGCACGCCGGAGGCGACGATGATGCCGCTCTCCTCATGCGAGGTCTCGGCTACGTCTTGGCGGGAATCCGCCCCGCCTGCCGGGGACGCGCCGCGCTCGGCCGAGTCCGCCGCCGCGCCCGCCTTTCCCCGAGCGCCCAGGCGGTCATATGCCACCTTGATGAGTGCTCCGACAGCTGCGGTGAGCGACATGTAGAACGGCAGGTAGATGCCGAGTCCAAGCATCATGGAAGGGACTCCCAGGCAGTACAGGGCGATGCCGCCCGCCAGGCCGAGGATGAACGCCGGAACGCTGGGGATGCCGGAGACCATGGTGGCGACGACGCTCGCCTGCGCCGCCACGAACTCCTTGCCCGGGCCGAAGGCGTCGGGGCCGTATGCGTGCAGGAGCGCCGCCATGACGGCGACGGAGACGATGCAGCCGAGGACGGCGCCGATGGCCTGGCCGCGCCACAGGGCGCGCGGGTCGGTTCCGATGATCGCGCCCGTCTTGAAATCGCTCATGACGTCGCCGGCCAGACCGCAGGCTATCGCGATGACGGCGGCGACGAAGAACAGCTTGACCTGGTCGGTCTCGCCGAGGGCCGCGACGGCGAGCAGCACGATGAGGCCGAAGATCTCCATGGGGTCGATGCCCGTCTGGCCCACCGACTGCGCGCTCATGATGGTGGTCACGAACGCCAAGGCGACAACGAGGAGGCAGACGAGCGGGGAGAGGCCCACGCCGAAGCAGACGAGCAGGGCGGCGGTGGCGGTGAGCAGGCCGAGCGCGCCGGCGTCGAGGCGGCTGAACGCCCGAGCGGCACCGGATGCCGCGGCGTCGCCGGTCCCGGGGACGCCGGCCTTACCGGCGCGGGGCGACGCGCCGTGCTCGCGGATGCCCGCGAGCGCCTTCGGTAGGATGTCGCGCACGACCACGCCCAGACCCGATCCCATCATGAGGCCCATGCCCAGGCTGGAGACGATGCCCTGGGCGCCGGCGACGTCCCAGAGCCCTGCCGCGCTGCCGCCGACGATGATGCCGAAGTTGCCCACGAGGGCGCCTGCGAACCAGACGGCAACGGCGGTGCCTCCTACGAGGAATCCGACGGAGCACAGCATGGGCGAATTGTAGAGCGCGAAGCTCACGCCGGGGATGGGGAGGGCGCCTATCATGGTCGGTATGATGCCGAGCAGGTCGCGCAGGGCGCACCAGATGCCGGCGAGCGCCATGGATCCGAAAAGCTTCCTTCCCGTCTTTCCGCCCGCGCTGCTGGCGAGCAGCGTTTCGGCGGCGGCGGTGCCGATCGGGTACTCCAGGTCGGATTCCTCGACGAACCGTCGGCGGATGAGCGCCGTGCACACCAGGCCGAGCAGCGTGCCGGCGAGGGCGACCACGAACAGCGAGGGCAATCCGGTCTCGTCAGCCTTGCCCAGCATCCAGATGCCCGGGATGGTGAAGGCCAGGCCGCCGGCGACCATGGAGCCCGCGGACATGATGACCTGCGTGATATTCGCTTCGTTCAAACTGGTCTTGCCCAGCGCCCGCAGCAGCACCAGCGCCGTGATGGACGTGAAGATGGTGGGCCAGGGCAGGGCGCCCATCTTGAGGGCGGTGTACACGGACGATGCCGTGATGATGACGCAGCCGACGCAGCCGATGACGATACCGGCGGCGCTCAGCTGCCCGCGCGACTGCCCGCGCGTGCTCGATGAGCTCATATGCGTTCTCCTTCGTATATCCGCTCCCCCTGTCGAGGAGTCGGGTTACGGCGTTAAGGACCGCTATAGTATAGTCTCGAACAATCGAAGCGACGGGCACATTTTATAGGGGGCCGTATGGGTGGACGGGAAACAGGATGGGAAGCGGCGCTGCTCGCGGTCGACGTGGGGAACACGACGACCCGGTTGGGCGTGTTCCATGATGGTGAGATCGCGGGCACATGGGAGCTCACCACGCCGGCATGCATCACCGCTGACGAGGCATATGCGCAGGTCGTGCGCGCCCTCGAGGTCCTTGGGGTCGATGCGCCGCGCGATGCGATGCTGGCCTGCGTGGTGCCCTCGCTCGCCGATGCGTGGTATCGGGCGCTGGCGCGGGCGTGCTCCAACCGCGTGTACGTGGTGGGGCCGGGGCTGAAGACGGGCATCCGCATGCGCTACGACGATCCGTCCGAGGTCGGCGCCGATCGCGTCGCCGACGCCGTCGCCGCTCGCGATTCCTATGGCGCGCCCGTGCTCGTGGTCGACCTGGGCACGACGACGAATATCGAGGTCATCGACGGATCCGGCGCGTTTGCCGGGGGCGTGATCGCACCCGGCGTCGCGCTGGGCGCGCGCTCCCTCGCCGCCGCGGCGGCGCGCCTGCCGGTTATCGAGCTGCGCGCGCCGGCGTGCGTGATCGGGCGCAACACCCGCGCCGCCATGCAGTCGGGCGTGGTTCTGGGGGAGGTCGCGCGCATCGACGGGCTGCTCGACGCCGTCATGGGGGAGCTGGGGGAGCCGGCACCGGTGGTCGTCACGGGTGACGGGGCGGAAAGCCTGGCATCCCTGTTGGCGCACGAGGTTGTGGTCGACGATACGCTGACGCTGCGCGGCCTGCATGCGATCTGGGCGACGAACGCCCGGCGGGGGCGTGGTGGTTCGCGTGGCTAGCGAGGAGGCGCGCGGGGCGGACGCCCTGCGCGATGGGGCTCCCGGGCAGGCGGCGGCTCCGATCGCGGAGGGTGCGCTGCCGGCGGGCCCGCGCGTGGGCGCGGTGCTCGAGGGCGGCGGCTTTCGCGGCATGTACACGGCGGGCGTGCTCGACATCTGGATGGAGAACGGCGTCGAGGTGGACGCGGCCATCGGCGCCTCCGCCGGCGCGGCGTTCGGCTGCAACATCAAATCGCGCCAGATCGGGCGCGCGATTCGCTACAACAAGCGGTTCTGCAACGACCCGCGCTACGCGGGGCTGGGCGTCCTGCTGCGCACCGGCGACCTGTACAGCAAGGATTTCGCCTACCATACCGTCCCCTTCGAGCTCGATGTGTTCGACAGCGCCGCCTTCAGGGAGAACCCGATGCGCTTCACCGTCGTATGCACCGACGCCGATACGGGGGAGCCGGTCTACCGCGAGCTGGAGCGGGGAGACGAGGTCGATATCGAATGGATTCGCGCGTCCGCGTCGATTCCGGTGGTGTCGCGTCCCGTGGAGCTCGAGCACCGCGGTCGGATGCTGCGGCTGCTCGACGGCGGCGCGGCCGACCCCATCCCCGTCTCATGGATGCTCGGACAGGAATGCGACCGGTGCGTCGCCGTGCTTACGCAGCCGCGGGGCTTTAAGAAGGAGCCCCAGCCCCTGATGCCCCTGATCCGTCGGGCGCTGCGGGCCTATCCGCGCATGGTCGAGGTGCTCGAGCGGCGCCACGAGCATTACAACGAGCAGCTGGACGAGATCGCCCGGCTGGAGGCCGCGGGGCGCCTGTTCGTCATCAGGCCGAGCGAGTCGGTGAAGGTCCCCGCGGTCGTGAAGGATCCCGAGGTGCTCGAGGGCGTGTACCAGGTCGGCCGTCGCGACGGGCTCGCGACGCTGGAGGCGCTGAAGAGCTATCTGGCATGACGGCGGCGGCCGGGCGCCCATCCGTTTTCGGCGGGGCGGCGGCGGGGAGATGACGTGGTGGATGCGCGGCGGATGCGGGGAAAGACGCGGACGTGCGCGCGATGGACGCGAAGGAGCGATATGACGGACACGCTTCAAGACGGTTTGGTGCTGTTGTGCGAGGACGGCGCCGATTGCGGGCGCGCGGCGCTCATCGCCGAGCGGACGGGCGCGCGCATCGTCGAAGGCGCCGGAGATGGCGACGGCGCCCTCGCGCTTCGGCTGGGTGCCGACGGCCTGTCCCTTGCGCGCGACGGCATGGTGCTGCGCGGCGACTTCGCCGACATGCTGCCCCGGCTTCGCCCTGCCAACCTGTCGCGCGAGCTGCTGGTTCGCGCGGCGAGGGTCCGCGGGCTGGCAGAGCCCGCGGTGGTCGACGCGACCGCCGGCATGGGGCAGGACTCCCTGCTGCTCGCGGCGAGCGGCTGCATGGTGACCATGTTCGAAAGCGATCCCGTGATCGCGGCGCTGCTGCGCGACGCGCTCGATCGCGCCGCCGCCGATGCGCGCCTGGCCCCGATCGTCGCGCGCATGACGCTGGTCGAGGGCGACAGCATCGCGGCGCTGCACGATATGGTGCCGGCGCCCGACGTGGTCTATCTCGATCCCATGTTCCCCGAGCGCTCGAAGAGCGCTGCGGTGAAGAAGAAGTTCCAGCTCCTCCACCATCTCGAGCGTCCGTGCGAGAACCAGGAGGAGCTGCTCCGGGCCGCGCTCGCGGCGCATCCGCGCAAGATCGTCGTGAAGCGACCGGTGAAGGGCCCCTATCTCGCCGGCGTGAAGCCCAGCAGCTCGCTTTTGGGAAAGGCGGTGCGCTACGACTGCATCGTCCCGCCCCGGGGGTAGCGCGCGGCGGCTGCGACTGCATCGTCTCACCCCGGGGTCGCACGCAGTGGCAGCGTCTCCGCATCCGAGGCCGGGCGGCGTCCCGTCCTGGAGAATCGGCAGAGGCGCCCCGCCGCATGGCTAGCGCGCTGCGGGGCGGGTACACGGTGAGACGACGTGCTTCGGTGCAGACGGCGCCGAACGTGAGCGAGAGGACGGCGCGCTATGTGTACCGGCATGCGTTTCTGCGATGCGAAGGGATCGATGTACTTCGGCAGAAATCTCGATTGGACCTTCGATTACGGCGAGCGCGTGCTGGCGGTGCCGCGCGGGTTCGAGCCGGCGTCCCCGTTCGGTGCGACCGGCCGCGTCGAGCACGCCTTGATCGGCATGGGCCTGATCGAGGGCGGGCAGCCGATGCTGTTCGATGCGGGCAACGATGCCGGGCTCGCGGTCGCCGGCTTGAACTTCTCGGGCTACGCGGCGTATGAGCCCGCGCCGCTCGATGGGCGCGTGAACGTGGCCGCCTGGGAGTTCCCGCTCTGGGCGTGCGCGGGCTTCGCGACGGTGGACGAGGTCGAGGCCGCCCTCGAGCGGGTGGCGGTCGTGGACCGCTCGAGCGATCCGCGCTACCCGTCTTCCCCGCTGCACTGGATCATCGGCGACGCGAAGCGCTCGATCGTGGTCGAGTACACGGCCGCGGGCATGCAGGTGTTCGACGACGACGTGGACGTGCTCGCCAACCATCCCGGGTTTGCCTGGCATGCGGAGAACCTGCGCAACTACCTGAACGTTTCGAATGCATGGGGCGGCTCCGGGCCGTTCGGCGTCGAGCTCGCCCCCTTCGGCGCCGGCGCGGCCCAGCGGGGGCTGCCGGGTGATTACAGCTCCCCGTCTCGCTTCGTGCGGGCGGCGTATGTGAACGCCAGCTATCCCGTGAAGGACGGCGAGGCCGCGAACGTGAGCCGCATGTTCCACTCGCTGTCCCAGGTCGCCATGGTCGAGGGCTCCGCGCTCGCGCGCGACGGCATGACCGAGAAGACCCTCTATACCAGCTGCTATTCCGCCGCGACGCATACGTATTACTACAACACCTACGATGACGTCGCGTTGAGGTCTTATTGCCTGGATGATTGCGGTGCCGCGGGCGACGCGGTGATCGCGTTGCCCTAGCGTCCCGCGCACATGCCGGCCGCTGCGAGCGCTGCCGAGACGGCGAAGCGGCGATGCCGCGCACGCAGGGTGCGCTCGGCATCGCCGCTTCGAGTGAAAACGGATGCTCGCCGGGTGACGGAGGCGCTCCGGCTCCCGGCGACGGGTTCGGCGCGCCTAGTGATGGCAGGCGTGCTCCGGGCCCATGGCGGCGAGCTCGCCGGCTGCGGCGCGGCGGGCGACGTCGCCCACGAGCGGGGTCTCGGCGTCATGCAGCACGGTGATGCCCGCGCTCGCGAAGCCCTGCATGGGGCGCATGCCCATACCGGCGGCGACGATGGCGTCGATGCCGTGCTCCGCCAGGATGCCGACGGGCCTCATGCAGCCGCCCTCCTCATGGGGAGGATTGTCGATGATCTGCGTCTCGACGATCTCGCCGTTCTCGATGGTAACGACGGTGAAGCAATCGGCATGGCCGAAATGGGCGGAGCGCTGGGCGTCCAGGCCGCCCTCGCCGACGGAAGGTACTGCGAGCTTCATGTAGGAGCCACCTTTCACTGAGATGAGGATTGGGATGGCCCTATGGTAGCGCTCTTCGCCCCGTCGGGCGAATGTGACGAAACCGTTCGTTCGCTGTAAGCGAAATCGATGGTTCCCCGGCGCGCCGGACGCGATGATGATCCTACGGCGGCGCGCCCGGATGGCGCGGTGCGCGACGCATCGGCTGCCGCCGCGATCATAGGGGGAATCGCATGGGTTTTCTTTTGAGCTTCACCGATAAGTTCGCCGCGGCGCTGTCCATGTGGCCGCTCGCTTCGCTCCTGTTCACGCTGCCCATCCTGGCATATCTGTACCATCGCGACGGGCGCCTGCGGTTCTGGTCCGCGCTCGGAGCGTATCTCATCGTCCTCTACGTGCTGGGGCTGGGGTACTTCACGCTCTATCCGCTGCCGAGCGGGGAGAGCGGCCCGGGCATCACCTACGGCATCGCCCCGCAGCTCGACCCCTTGGCCTTCGTGGGGGATATCGCGCGCGACGGCACGACCGCCGTGCTGCAGATCGCGATGAACGTGGTGTTCTTCCTTCCGTTCGGCTTCATCGCCCAGCGCGCCTTCCGGCTGCGGCTCCCCGCTACGGTGGCGCTCGGCCTGCTGACCTCGCTGCTGGTGGAGACGGCCCAGCTCACCGGCTTCTTTTGGATGTATCCGTATGCGTACCGCACCTTCGACGTCTGCGACCTGGTCTGGAACGCATCGGGCGCGGCGCTGGGCTGGCTGGTCGCGCGCGCCTGCGCCCGCATCGTCCCGCCGGCGGCGCGGGATGACTCCTCGATCACGGATTCGCCCGGCTTCGTTCGGCGATGCGTCGCGTTCGTGCTCGACATGCTCCTGGTGTGGCTGGGCACGCTGCTGCTCTGGTCGCTGGTCGTGCTCGTGCTGCCGGGGGAGTCGGGGGCGCTCTTTGCGGAAAGCAGGGCCTCGGAGCTGATTCCGATCGGGGTCTTCCTCGTGGTGGAGTTCGCCATGCCGCTCGTTCATGCGGGCCAGACGCCCGGAGGCTCGTATGTTCGCATGACGTGCGAGACCAAGGAGCGGTCCGCGGCGATGCGGGTCGTGTTCCTCCTGGCGCGCGTCGCGTGCATCGTGGCGGCAGGGTGCTGCGCGCCGGTCGTGCTGCCGGCGCTCGGCATCTTCTACCTGATATGGCGCCGCATGCCCTACGACTGCCTGTAAGGTGCCTGTACGAAGACCGGTAGGGGACGATGCCGCGTTGGCGCGCGACGCCGCATCCCGCTTCGAGCGCATTCCCTGCGTCCTCCCGTAGGTGCGACGGCACGGGGCCTGCGTCCGGTGCGATTCCCCCCCCTTTCGGGGAGATGGAGATGACGGTTTTCGAGACCCCGTGCGCCGCCGAGCGCTATCATGAGAAGAAATAACCAAAGCTAACATCGCTATATGAGCATATGTTCATATAGATGCCTTCATGACAAGGGGATTCGGATGCGCCAAGAGGGGACTCGAGCTGGTCGGGGCGGACACGTGCATGGGGAGGCGCCGGCGCCCGATGCGCCGCTCGTCGCCGAGGGCGACCGCACGGCGGGCGGGCCGTCCGGCGGCGACGGGATGCGCGGGGTCGATGGGCGCGCAGGGGACGGCTGCCCGCGCGATGCGGCCGCGTGCTCGACGGCCCGGGACGACGCGGCATGCGCATGGCCGCTTCGGCTCGATAAGCTGGAGATCGGCAAGGACGCCATCGTGGCGGCGGTCGATTCCGATGACGCCGCGCTGCGCCAGCACATCCTCGACATGGGCCTCACGCCCGGCACCGAGGTGACGATGATGAAGTACGCCCCCATGGGCGACCCCCTCGAGATCCGCCTGCGCGGCTACGAGCTGACCCTGCGCCGCGCCGACGCAGCGCGCATCACGCTGGCGAATATCCACGAGGCCCATGCGGACGATCGCGTGAACGCGAAGATCGGGGAGACGGCGCATCCCGCGTTGGGCGAGAAGACCTACCGGCCCCGTCCCGGCGAGCATCCCATCCCCGCGGGCGACCCGATCGCCTTCGCGCTCGCCGGCAACCAGAACTGCGGCAAGACCACCTTGTTCAACCAGCTCACGGGCTCGAACCAGCATGTGGGCAACTTTCCCGGCGTCACGGTGGACCGCAAGGACGGCGTGATCCGCGGCCATGCCGAGGCGACCATCACCGACCTTCCCGGCATCTACTCGCTGTCGCCCTACACGAGCGAGGAGGTGGTGAGCCGCAACTTCATCCTCACGGCCCGCCCCGATGCGATCATCAACATCGTCGACGCCACGAATATCGAGCGCAACCTCTATCTCACGATGCAGCTCATGGAGCTCGACCGGCCCATGGTGCTGGCGCTGAACATGATGGACGAGGTCGCCGCGAACGGCGGGACCATCGACGTCAACCTCCTCGAGAGCCTGCTGGGAATCCCGGTCGTCCCCATCTCGGCGGCGAAGAACGAGGGTACCGGCGAGCTGATCGAGCACGCGCTGCACGTCGCGCGCCATCGGGAGCGCCCGGGTAGGCTGGACTTCTGCCCTTCGAGCGGCGGAGCGGACGGCGGCGCCCTGCACCGTTGCATCCACGGCGTCGCGCATCTCATCGAGGACCACGCCAAGCGCGCGGGGATTCCGCTCCGCTTCGCCGCGACCAAGCTGGTCGAGGGCGATGAGCTGGTCCGCCAGACGCTGGCGCTCGACCAAAACGAGCTCGATGCGCTGGAGCACATCATCTCCCAGATGGAGGAGGAGTCGGGTAAGGACCGCCTGTCCGCGTTGGCGGATATGCGCTTCGCCTTCATCGGCGAGGCGTGCCGGCGCTGCGTGGTCAAGCCGCGGGAAAGCCGCGAGCACAGGCGCTCGGTGGCGATCGACCGCGTCCTCACGGGTCGCTATACGGCGTTTCCGGCGTTCATCCTCATCATGGGCCTCGTCTTCTGGCTGACGTTCGGCGTGGTGGGCGCCTGGCTCCAGGGCCTCATGGAGGAGGGCGTCGCCGCGGTGACGGCGCTGGTGGACGGCGGCCTCGCGGCGTGGGGCGTGAACCCCGTCGTGCATTCGCTGGTCATCGACGGCATCTTCGCCGGCGTGGGCAGCGTGCTGTCGTTCCTGCCGCTCATCGTGGTGCTGTTCTTGCTGCTGTCGATGCTCGAGGACTCGGGCTATATGGCGCGCGTCGCGTTCGTGATGGACAAGGTGCTGCGGCGCTTCGGCCTCTCGGGACGAAGCTTCGTGCCCATGCTGGTGGGTTTCGGCTGCACGGTGCCGGCGATCATGAGCACGCGCACGCTGCCTTCCGAGCATGACCGCAAGATGACCATCATGCTGACCCCGTTCATGAGCTGCTCGGCGAAGCTGCCGGTCTACGGCCTGCTCACCGCCGCCTTCTTCGGAAGCGCATCGGTTCCCGTGATGGTGCTGCTCTATCTCGTGGGCATCCTCGTGGGCATGGTGGTCGCGCTCGTCTTCAAGGCGACGGTGTTCAAGGGGGAGCCCGTCCCGTTCATCATGGAGCTGCCGAACTATCGGCTGCCCAGCCTCAAGACGACGGTCATGCTCGCCTGGGACAAGGCGAAGGATTTCATCACGCGCGCCTTCACGTTGATCTTCGCCGCGAGCGTGGTCATCTGGTTCCTGCAGACGTTCGACTTCCAGCTCAACGTGGTGAGCGATCAATCCCAGAGCCTGCTTGCGGGGTTGGGCGGGCTTCTCGCGCCCCTGTTCGCCCCGCTGGGCTTCGGTGATTGGCGCGCCTCGACCGCGCTGGTCACGGGGTTGCTGGCCAAGGAAAGCGTGATTTCGACGTTGTCGGTCCTGCTGGGGACGGAGTCCACGGCGGCGCTCGCCACGCTCTTCACGCCGCTGACGGCGTTTGTGTTCCTGGTGTTCACCTTGCTGTATCCGCCATGCATCGCGGCGATCGGCGCGGCGAAGAACGAGCTGGGCGCGAAGGGCGCCCTCGCGGTCTTCGCCTTGCAGTGCGGCGTGGCGTGGGCGGTGGCGTTCATCGTCCACGCGGTCGGGCTCGCATTCGGGCTGGCGTAGGCGCGCGCCCATGCATGGGCGCCACGCGGACGAATTCGCTCAGCCTTGTAGGAGGCCCTGCAGGTCGGCGACGATCTGGGGGATCGCCATGCCGTGCTGCGCCAAGAGCTCCTCGGGGTCGTAGCGGTCGGGGAAGCCCGCCGCCTTGGAGATCCCGTAGCATTTCATGCGCAGGCCGCTGTGAGCGGCGGCTGCGACCACCTGCTGGCCCCATCCCCCCTCCACGATGCCGTCCTCGAGGGTGACGAGCACATGATGGCTGGAGACGAGGCGGACGAGCGCCGCGCGGTCGACGTCACTGGCGAGGCGGGGGTTGATGACGGTCGGCGCGAAGCCGAGCTCGGCGCGGACGGCGTCTGCGAGCGATTCGGCATAGGGGAGGAAATCTCCCAGGCCCAGGATGGCGACGCGCTCGCCGGCGCGAACGACCTGGTAGCGCGGGGCGCTCCAGTCGATGTCGGCGCACGGTGAGGGAAGCAGCTCGGGGCGGGATGCGACGCCGGCGCCGGGAACGCGGATGAGCACGGGGTGCTCGCGCTGGTCGATCGCCCAGTCGAGCATGGCGAGGTACTCCTCCTGGCATGCCGGGGCGAGGCAGACCAGGTTGGGAAGGTTGCTCAACATGGAAAGGTCGAAGAAGCTCAGGTGCGTCTCGGCGGTCGTGCCGAAGATGGAGGCGCCGAAGTCCAGAATGGTCGCGGGTGCATCGTTGAGGCACAGGTCGTGCCAGAGCTGGTCGTAGCAGCGCTGGAGGAAGACGCCGTAGACGCCGAAGACCGGCGAGGCGCCCTGCATCGCGAGCGCCGCCGAGCAGGTGACGGCGTGTTCCTCGGCGATGCCCACGTCCACGAACTGCCTGCCGGCGCGCTCGCGCCGCTCCTGGTCGAAGCCCATGATGTAGGGGGTTCCGGCGGTGAGCACGCAGACGCTCGGATCGCGCTCGACGGCGTCCATCAGGTGCGCGCCGGTGATCTCCGCGTAGCTCTTGGAGGTGCCGTGGGCACCGACGGCGAGGCCCGCTTCGAGGTCGAAGGGGCCCACATGATGCCAAGCTTCGGGGTTCGCCTCGGCAGGCGGGAAGCCCGCGCCCTTGGCCGTGTGCACGTGGAGCACGACGGGGTGCGCGACGTCGCGCAGGTCCCGGAGGGCGGCGACGAGCGCTTCGACATCGTTGCCCTGCTCGACATAGCGGTATTCGAGTCCGAGCGCGCGGAAAGGGTTGTCCTCCGCCGCCCCGTTCGCGGCGCGGAGCTCGGCGAGGCGGCGATAGAGCCCACCGTGGTTCTCCGCGATGGATTGGTCGTTGTCGTTGATCACGATCAGCATGCCGGTATCAAGCTCGCCGGCGGCGTCGAGGCCCTCGAACGCGAGACCGCCCGACAGGGCTCCGTCGCCTATGACGGCGACGACGCGGTAGTCTTCGCCCGCGAGGTCGCGAGCCATGGCGATGCCGCAGGCGAGGCTGACCGAGGTGGACGTGTGGCCCATGGAGAACAGGTCGAACGCCGACTCGCGCGGGTTGGCGAAGCCGGAGGCCTCGTGTGCGCGGGCGGGGTCGGTGAAGGCGGCGGCGCGGCCCGTGAGCATCTTGTGCGCATAGGTCTGGTGGGAGACGTCGAAGAGGATGCGGTCGCGCGGCGCGTCGAAGACGTGGTGCAGCGCGACGGTGAGCTCGACCGTGGCCAGGTTCGATGCGACATGACCGCCCTCGCGCGCGCAGAATGCGAGGATCGCGCGGCGCAATTCGGCGCAGAGCGCGACGAGCCCGGGGGTATCGAGGGCTTGAACGTCTGCGGGTGATGCAATGCGGTCGAGAATCATATCGATGCTTATCGCTCCCATACTCGTCGGATGCGCGATGAACGATATGCGGCGCCGACGATGCAGGCCGCCGCGCTCTCATTCGCCGCGGTTGGAACTGACAGTTTCTCACACGCGCCCGGCAATTGATGGCAGATTGGTCAGAGCGGCCGCATGGGACAGATTGACTCCACACTCAAATGTAGCCATATAGGGGCTTGGTTGCAATCGGCGCTCGCTGACAGGCGCAGCCGGCCTGGCAGATCGATGCACCGTATCGGGATGGGGTTTTCGTCCCCTCCGATCCGGTGGGTTGTTCTGCCGGCGTACCGCCTGCCGTGGTGTAGGATGGTGGGGATTTGAAAGGGACGGGGCGCAGCGCGGCTTTCCGCGCGGCGGGGCGCGCCTCGATGCGAGATGGCCCGAGGATGTGCTATGTACGATAATTCGGTGCAGCTCATGCGCAGCATGCGGGAGGCGGGTATCGACTGCCGCAGCGACACCCCGCTGGATGACGAGAACCTCATCGACACCGTGCGCGTGGGATGGCGGGGGGCGCGGCTCCCCGCGACCACGATTCTGGTGCGGGTGAACGACCGCGGGGCGCACCTCGAGGTCGAGGACCTGGGCTCCGTCATGCCGGGAGCCCGCGTCCAGGCGCTCGAGCTGCTGAACCGGCTGAACGGGACCTACCGCTGGATCACATTCGTGCTGGAGGAGGACGGGCGCGTGAGCTGCTCGTCCGATGTCTACCTGGTTCCCGAGGTGGCGGGTTTGTTCGGCATGGCGGCCATCGGCCGCATGTTCGACACGCTGGACGAGGTGTACCCGCGCTTGTCCACGGTACTGTCGTAGGGGCGGCGGCGCCGCGCGCGCGGGATGCCCGCGGCGGCGTCGTCGCGACGCGAAGGCGGTGCCCGTCGGGCCGCTCCCGAGCGATAGCGGCCCGGCGCGCGCCGAGATGATCGAGGCCCGAAGGGGGCGTTATGTTGAGCGAATCTTTAGGACAGGCGCTGCTGTGGGCGGCGATGGGCTGCGGCTTCACCTGGCTCATGACCACCGCCGGCTCCGCCATGGTGTTCTTCTTCCGCAGCGACCGCAAGTTCATGCACCACATCTTCCTGGGTTTCGCCGCGGGCGTGATGATCGCCGCGTCGGTGTGGTCGCTGCTGAATCCCGCCATCGAGCAGGCCGAGGAGCTCGGCCAGGTGGGATGGATTCCCGCGGCGGGCGGCTTCCTGCTGGGCGTCGCCTTCCTGCTCGTGCTCGACACCTTCCTGCCGCACCTCCATCCGGAAGGGGACGAGCCCGAGGGCATCAAGACGAGCTGGAAGCGCACGACGCTGCTGGTGTCGGCGGTGACGCTGCACAATATCCCCGAGGGTATGAGCGTGGGCCTGCTGTTCGCCATGGCGGCGCAGGCGAGCGGGGCCGCCGCCGACGCGTACCTCGGTATGGCGATCGCGCTCGCGGTGGGCATGGGACTGCAGAACTTCCCCGAGGGGGCGGCCGTCTCGCTGCCGCTGGCGCGCGAGGGCGTGGGCCGTGGCAAGGCCTTCCTGCTCGGAAGCCTTTCCGGCATCGTCGAGCCCGTCTTCGGCATCGCGGTTGTGCTGGCCTCGGGCTGGATCACGCCCTTCATGCCGTGGATGCTGGCGTTCGCCGCGGGCGCCATGATCTACGTCGTCGTGGAGGAGCTGATCCCCGAGGCGCATCTGGGGGAGCATTCGAACGTGGGGACCCTTGGCGTCATCGCGGGCTTCGTGCTCATGATGGTGCTGGACGTCGCGCTGGGCTAGCGCGGGCGACGGGCTGAACGATAGGGGAGAGCCGACATGATCAAGTTGTTTGCGAGCGATCTGGATGGAACGTTGCTCAATGCGACGCATATGGTCGATCCGTTCATCCGCGCTTCGCTGCGCGAGGTCGTCGCGTCGGGCGCGCATTTCGCTATCGCGACGGGGCGCACGATGCGGTCGAATCACGACTGCGGGTTCGGGGGCGTCGACGCGGAGGTCGTGTGCTCGAACGGCTCCATCGTGCTGGACCGGACGGGAAGGACCGTGTACCACCGCGATCTTGACAAGGGGTTTCTCGAGGAGCTCCTCAAGGCCTTCCCGGCGGTCTGCTTCGAATGCGTGGGGACGGACCGCACCTACGTTACAGGTTCGCCGAACGACCAGGTCGCCGGCTATGTGGGGCGCACGCCGGTCGAGAAGGTGAAGATGGCGGCGATGCGCCTGCGACGAAAGATGACGCAGGGCGACTGCGAATTCAACCAGGGGGTGCGCGACGTGCTGCGCCGCGACATCTGCAAGGTGAACGCGCGCGTGAACGATAAGGAGCTCGAGCGCGAGCTGCACGCCTTCATGGACGAGCACGCCGCCATGGCGGTGAACGCCCCGTTCAGCCCGGTCATGTTCGAGATCACCGCCGCGGGCGTCAACAAGGCGAGCGCCCTGGCGTGGCTCGCCGGGTATCTCGGCATCGGCGAGGACGAGGTCGCGGTCTACGGCGACGGCGGCAACGACCTCGTGATGCTCGAGCGGTTCGCCCATTCGTACGCGCCGTCCAACGCGAGCGATGCCGCGAAGCGGGCGGCGGGCCGGGTCATCGGCAGCTGCGCCTGCTACGCGGTCCCACGCCACATGGTCGCGACCGTGCGGGCGCAGTAGCCTCGCATTGCGCGCGGTAGTCCCGCACCGCGTGCGGTGTCCCCGCATGCTCCCTATCGACAGCCGTGTCGATATGGCACGCGTTTTGTGGGGATAACGCGATGGACGTATGTTGATGCACACACTGTGCAATAATGCTCGAACAGTGTAATAAGCATTCAACAAAGGGAGGGGCGCGTGGCACTGGAAGTCCAGGCAGCCCAGAAACGCGACAGGCGGTCCCTGCGCTCGCAGCGCTTGCTGCGCGACGCGCTCGCTGCGGAGATCGCCCAGACGGGTGACCTCACCCGCGTGACGGTCGCCGCGCTCACGGAGCGCGCGGGCCTGACGCGCCGTACGTTCTACAGCCATTACAAGGACATCCCCGACTTCATCGAGCGCGTCGAAGAGGCGGTGCTCGAGGAGGTGGGCGTCTATATCGAGGCGATCGCGGCGGCCCATCTTGAGGATCTCTACGCGCATATCGACGCGGCGGAGCCGGCATCGGGCTCGGTGGAGCTGCTCACCTACCTCAAGGAGAACGGCGACCTCATCGGCGCGCTGCTGGGGCCGGGAGGCGACCAGGCGTTCATCGAGAAGGTGCTCGACCTGGCCCGCACCGTGGTGTCCGACCGCATGCAGACGGGCATCTTCCCGGGGGCGCTCGGCACGTTCTTCGATTACTACCTCAGCTCGGTGATCGCGTCCGAGGTGGGTATCGTGCAGCGCTGGTTTCAAAACGGCCTCGAGGAGAGCCCGCAGACCATGGCGCGCATCATGACCGTGGTGGCGTTCGTGCGGCCGGGCGACCTGTACGGCAAGCCCATCGACATCAACGTCCCCGCCTACGGCCTGCGGCTCATGAGCATGAACGCCGCCGCGTCCCCCGATGAATCCAACGACTCCGCTTCCAACGACGAGGAAGGGCTGTAACCATGGCTGAAGCTATCAACGCCGCGCCGTCCGACGGCGCCATCTGGAATCCCGATAACGCGACGAGCGCGCTGCATCTGGGCATCGACGTGGGTTCCACCACCGTGAAGCTCGCCGTGCTCAACGACGCGAACGAGATCGTGTACGCGAAGTACCAGCGCCATCACACCGATGTCCGCGCCTGCGCCCGCGACCTCTTCGTTGGCGCTGCCGCCGTTCTGGGCGATGCGAGGATGACCTGCGCCATCACGGGCTCGGGCGGCCTGCTCCTCGCGCAGTGGCTGGGGCTCGAGTTCGTCCAGGAGGTTATCGCCTCCAAGCGCGCTGTGGAGACCCTCATCCCACAGACGGACGTGGCCATCGAGCTGGGCGGCGAGGACGCCAAGATCATCTACTTCGACTCGGGTATCGAGCAGCGCATGAACGGCACGTGCGCGGGCGGCACCGGCGCGTTCATCGACCAGATGGCGACCCTGCTGCACACCGACGCGAGCGGCCTGAACGAGCTTGCGGCGAGCGCCACCACCATCTACCCCATCGCGAGTCGCTGCGGCGTGTTCGCCAAAACCGATGTGCAGCCCCTGCTCAACGAGGGTGCCGCACCCGCCGACGTGGCGGCCTCCATCTTCCAGGCCGTGGTCACGCAGACCATCTCGGGCCTGGCGTGCGGCCGGCCCATCCGCGGCTACGTCGCCTTCCTCGGCGGTCCGCTGCAGTACCTCTCCGAGCTGCGCCGCCGCTTCTACCTCACGCTCGACCTGGACGAGGAGCATCGCATCGTACCCGAGAACGCGCACCTGTTCGTGGCGTCGGGCGCCGCGATGGCGCGCGAGTCTGACAAGCTCTCGACGTTCGGCGAGCTCATCGCCGCGATCGACGCGCTGGGCGACACGCAGGGTTCCGAGGTCGAGCGCTTGGAGCCGCTGTTCGCCAGCGAAGCGGACTACGCGACGTTCCAGGCGCGGCACCGAGGTGGTGCCGCGCGGGGACCTGGCGAGCTATGACGGCGACCGCGTGTTCATCGGCCTGGATGCGGGCTCGACCACGATGAAGGCTGCCATGGTCGGCGAGGACGGCCAGCTCCTGCATACCTGGTACGGCAACAACAACGGAGACATCCTGGGCACCGCGAAGGTGATCATGGCCGATTTCTATGCGCATGTGCCCGCGGGCGCCCGCATCGGCCACGTGACCACGACGGGTTACGGCGAGGCGCTGCTCATCGAGGCGCTGAAGGCCGATTCCGGCGAGATCGAGACGGTCGCGCACCTGCGCGGCGCCCGCGCCTTCCTGCCGGGCGTGGAGTTCATCCTCGATATCGGCGGCCAGGACATGAAATGCCTGCGCGTGCGCGACGGCGTCATCGAGCACATCATGCTCAACGAGGCGTGCTCCTCGGGTTGCGGCAGCTTCATCGAGAGCTTCGCCGTGTCCATGAACATGGATGTGCGCGCGTTCGCCACCGCGGCGATTCACGCCAAGGCGCCGGTCGACCTCGGCAGCCGCTGCACGGTGTTCATGAACTCCCGCGTGAAGCAGGCCCAGAAGGAGGGCGCGACCGTGGGCGACATCGCGGCGGGCCTGTCGTACTCCGTCATCAAGAACGCGCTGTTCAAGGTCATCAAGCTGCGCGATCCCAAGGAGATCGGCACCCAGGTCATCGTCCAGGGCGGCACCTTCATGTCAGATGCCACCCTGCGCGCGTTCGAGCAGCTTACGGGCGTGCACGCGGTGCGCCCCGACATCGCGGGCTGCATGGGCGCCTATGGCGCGGCCCTGCTGGCGCGCGACCGTGCCGGCGCCGACGGCATCTCGAGCGTGCTCTCTGCCGAGGATATCGCCGCCCTCACGGTGACCCAGCGCCATGCCCGCTGCGGTCGCTGCTCGAATAACTGCCAGCTCACCATCAGCGATTTCGGTGGCGGCAGGCGCTTCATCACGGGTAACCGCTGCGAGAAGGGGGCCGGTCACCGTGCGCGCAAGACCGAGGCCCCCAACCTCTTCGCCAAGAAGAACGACCTGCTCTTCAACCGCGAATCCCTTCCAGCCGCCGAGGCGCCGCGCGGTACGGTGGGCATCCCGCGCGCGCTCAACATGTACGAGAACTACCCCTTCTGGCATACGTTCTTCACGCACCTGGGCTTCTCCGTGGTGCTGTCCGACAATTCGAACAAGAAGACCTACGAGGCGGGCATCGAGTCCATGCCGAGCGAGAGCGTGTGCTACCCGGCGAAGCTCTCCCATGGCCACATCATGAACCTCATCGAGAAGGATCCCGATTTCATCTGGATGCCGTGCGTGCGCTGGGAGCGCAAGGAGGATCCCACGGCGGGCAACTGCTACAACTGCCCCATCGTGATGAGCTATCCCACGGCCCTGGGGCTCAACATCGACGAGATCGGCGAGAAGCACGTCGAGTTCATGTACCCGTTCGTGCCGTATCACGACAAGGTCGAGCTCAAGCGCCGTCTGTACGAGCTGATCGCGGTCGAGCGCGTCGCGGACGCCGAGGCCGGTCGCGGTCGCGTGCGCGGACCCAAGATCACTCGCACCGAGATCGACGCCGCGGTGAACGCCGCGTACGAGGAGGACGCGCGCTTCCATAGGCAGATCCAGACCATGGGCGAGGAGACGGTGAAGTGGGTCGAGGAGAACGGCGGCCACGGCATCGTGCTCGCCGGGCGCCCGTACCACAACGACCCCGAGATCAACCATGCGCTGCCCGAGCTCATCGCCAGCTTCGGTTTCGCGGTGCTCACAGAGGACTCGGTGGCGCACCTGGTGAAGCCCGAGCGCCCCATCCGTGTCGTGGACCAGTGGATGTTCCATAGCCGTCTGTATGCGGCGGCGCGCTTCGTCACCATGCGCAACGACCTCGACCTGGTGCAGATGAACTCGTTCGGCTGCGGCCTGGACGCGCTCACCACCGACCAGGTGCAGGAGATCCTGGAGGCCTCCGGCAAGATCTACACGGTGCTCAAGATCGACGAGGTGTCCAACCTGGGTGCCGCGCGCATCCGCGTGCGCTCGCTCATGGCGGCGCTGAAGGACCAGGAGGCGGAGCGCCGCGCCGAGGCGGAGCGGGCCGGCGCCGCGTACGTGCAGGGCGACGCCGCCCCCGTGGCGCCGTCCACCGATGCGCCGGTGTTCGCTACGCACCAATACGATATCGAGCCGCAGCGCGAGAGCAGGAGCGCCGCGTTCCCCAAGGTGAGCTTCACCGAGGAGATGCGCGAGGCGGGCTACACCATCCTGTGCCCGCAGATGGCGCCCATCCACTTCGACCTCATCAAGGAGGTGTTCCGCGCGAGCGGTTACAACCTCGAGCTGCTGCCCTCGACCGACCGCGGCGCCGTCGAGGCCGGCCTGCGCTATGTGAACAACGACATCTGCTACCCGTCCATCCTGGTCACGGGCCAGATCATGGAGGCGATCGAGAGCGGTCGCTACGACCTGTCGAAGACGGCCGTGGTGATCACGCAGACCGGCGGCGGCTGCCGCGCGACGAATTACATCGCGCTCATCCGCAAGGCGCTGCGCGATTCCGGGCACCCCGACATCCCGGTGATCAGCCTTTCCGCGGTGAAGCTGGACGAGAGCAACCCGGGCTTCAAGCTCACGCCGTCGATGCTGAAGGCTGCGGTGTACAGCGTGCTGTTCGGCGACCTCATGATGCAGATGCTGTATCGCTGCCGTCCCTACGAGGCGACGCCCGGCGCGGCGAACGCGCTGTTCGAGGAGTTTATGGAGCGGGCTCGCGCGCTGGCGCCGTCGTTCACGCGCCGCACGTTCACCAAGCTGTCCCGCGAGGCCATCCGCGCGTTCGACACGATGCCGCTCACGGGCGAGGGCTCCAAGCCGCGCGTCGGCGTGGTCGGCGAGATCTTGGTGAAGTTCCATCCCACGGCGAACAACCACGTGGTCGACGTCATCGAGGCCGAGGGCTGCGAGGCCGTGGTGCCGGGCCTGCTCGACTTCTTCCTGTACGCTATGAGCAACGCGAGCGTGCAGAAGGACGAGATCGGCAGCTCCGCGGCGGAGCGCGCCGCGATGTCGGGTGCGATCGGCCTGGTCGACTGGATGCGCAAGCCCGTGGACGAGATGCTCGAGCGCAGCGCGCGCTTCGAGCGCCCCGAGCCCATCTCCGCGATGGCCGAGAAGGCGACGCAGGTGCTCTCCCTGTGCAACAACATGGGTGAGGGCTGGCTGCTTACGGCCGAGATGCTCGACCTCATCGATCATGGTGCGCCGAACATCATCTGCACGCAGCCGTTCGCGTGCCTGCCCAACCACGTGGTGGGCAAGGCCGTGATCAAGGAGCTGCGCCGCCAGCATCCCGAGAGCAACATCGTCGCGGTGGATTACGACCCCGGTGCGTCCGAGGTCAACCAGCTCAACCGCATCAAGCTCATGATCAGCGTCGCGAAGGAGAACCTGCGCGCGGGCAAGGGCTTCGTGATGGAGCCCATCGCGATGGAGCGCCGCGACTCGGTGACGAGCCGCATGAAGCCGCATCACCCGGTGTCCGAGTCCGAGGTCGAGGCGACCGCCCGCCGCCTGGGCCGAGGCCTGCACCGTCGCAAAACCTCAGATTAGGGACAGGTACTTTTCTGAGGCCACGCCTCAGGTTGGGGTCTCAGATTGGGGATAGGCACTTATCTGAGGCCGCGCGGATCGGTGCCGCCTTCCCGTGCGCGACCGGCTTGGGGGCAAGGATCGGCGAAAAGAGGAGGCGACCGTCGGGTCTCCTCCTCTTTTTCACGGCATTGCATGGGGGCGTGGAATCTGAGTAAGGGTTTTCGTATTCAAATCGGAATTCGTCGAGTAGACGGTATGGGCACCCATCGTCTACCTGCGCTTTTCATGTTGGTTATTACTTGTCTACTTGCCTGTTCGGCATTTCGATACGAAAAGCCTCACTAAGGGTGCGCGGGCACGTCCGAAGAGCGCGCACATGTGCCCATGATGGGTCTTGGCCGCGGCGGCTTCGGCTTGCATTGGGCCCGCTTGGCAGGCCGGAGCGCTTTCGGCGCTCGGCCGGCCCGCTGCCAGCGCGGTACCCGGCCCACCGGCGCTGGAAGATCCCTAGTACTCGCGCGCTTGCAGGTAGATGCTGATGCTCGTGTCCGTGTACTCGTCGAACTCGTCTTCGGGCTCGGTGGAGAAGAGGGCCCAGGCGCGCAGCGTGCCCGTGTCTTCCATGTCGATGTCGAGTTCGGTGTAGTAGTCGTTCGCGAGAAACGCTTGGCGGAAATCTTCCGGCAGGTTCGGCGCGGCAAGGAGCCCCATGTCGGCGTATTCGACACCCTCGTCGGTGGGCGCCGCGGTGGCGAGCGCGTTGTGGAACCGGGCGAAGGCCTGTTCTGCCCGGGCGAGGTTCTCCTCGGTCGTCCGCTCGATGTCGACCTCGCTGCTGTAGATCACGCCCGTCACGAGCCCGTGCTCGTCGGTTTCCACCGTGATGCGGGCGATGCCGTCGCCGTTCTCATCGGTGATCCGGCCGGTCACGTTGTAACCGCTGTCCCGTCGCTGCAGAGATGGGTCGTCGGCGGAGACGCGGTCGCTGACGGGCTCGAGCGCGCGGGCCACCTTCGCGACCGTGTGCGCCGCGGCCTCCTGCGCGGCGGAGGTCTGGCTTGCGGACTCCATGAAGCGCGGTATGAAGGCGAGTGCCAGGATGAGAAGCGGCAGGACGAACGCTGCGAGGCGCGTGCGGGTCAGGCCGGGGAGCTTCACGCCGAAGGCGTGGCCGACGGCCGCGGCTGACTTGCTCATGCGGTTCATGGTCTCGAAGAAGCCGTAGGCCGCCATGGAGCCGCCGGCGATCTCGAGTCCCGTGCCGAGGGCGTCGAGGTCATCGCCGCCGAGCGTGCCGACCAGGCGGCCGCCCGCCGCTACGCCGATGCCGCCCGCGATGGCGCCGTTCGCGCTTGCGTCGGCGTTGAAGCCCATGGCGGCGCGTTCGAGTTCCTGCCAGTGCTCGCTTCGCAGGCCGGCTTTGGCTGCCAGGCCGCAGGCGATGCACAGCGCGCCCTCGGTGACCAGGAGGGCGACCATGACGGCGAGCTGCAGGCCGCCAAAGCCGCTTGAACCCAGGGCGATGTTGTCGATCATCACGAGCAGGATGGTGAATCCGCCCGTGGGGAAGAGCGCCGCCAGCGCGTACCAGGCGACTTTGGGCAGAAGGTAGTGCTTCCTGACGAGTTTTTCGTCGCGTGCGTCAAGCATGGGGCCTCCAAGCATGGGGGGGTTGCGCTCTTCGGTTGCGCATGAACACGATTATGCCGCACGGTGCGCCGCCCTACCGCGCCGTTGCGGGCGCCGCGGACGTCGCGCCCGCCGCCTGCATCGAACGCGGGGGCTAGCGCACCCGTGCCCCGAACGGCAGCAGCGACAGCTTCGCCATCTTGAACGATTGCAGGCCGAAGGGGATGCCGATGATGGTGATGCAGTTGAACACGCCGGCGAGCAGATAGCTCACGGCCATGGGGAGCCCGGCGAGCACCAGCCAGATGATATTCGCGATCAACGACGGGGCTCCGCCGCCGTATTCGATGGTCTTGCCGAACGGGGCGAGCGTGAGCGATGCCATCTTGAAGGCCTGTCGCCCCAGCGGTATCCCGATGATGGTGATGGAGAACAGGCAGCCCGCGATAAACCAATACAGCGCGGTGAAGATGCCGCCGAATACCATCCAGATGATGTTGCCGAGCAGTGTCATGGAGCCTCCCGTCCGAGGGTATGCAAGGTGGACCTTATTGTACGGGAACGGCTGGGCGGATTATTCCTCTCGCCGCTGAACGCGGTGTGCGAGACGACGGGCGCTGTAGCAGCCGACCCGGGCGGTGCGTGCCGATGCGGGCGTCGGACGCAGACGGGGTGATGGGCATGGACGGGGTAACGGGCGCTGTTGCAGCCGCCCCGCGGGAGTTCGCGATTTTTGCAAATCCTGTTACGAGGAACGCTGTGCTGCGTTCAAAGGCGTGGTCGGCGCGGAAGCGGCGACCCTTCATGAGAGGAGAGCAAAGTGAAATCGAAGAAACGGGATGCCCTGGGGGCGCCGCGGGAAAGAGTGCAGCGGCCCGAGGCGGCGCTGACGCGGGGGAGTGTCCCGCGGGATGGCATGGCGATGCGCGTTGCGGGCGCGGCGAGCACGGATATATCAAACGATATAATGGAACCAGTAAAAACGGCTTTGAGCGGAGGAGCTATGTCGAAGGAAACGCAGATGGGCGCATCGGAGTGTAAGACGGCCGCCGAGGCGAGGCCCGGGCGGACGGCGGCGCTGAAGGCGATGCCCAAAGAGCGCTTGACCGAGGACCTGCTGGCCCGCCTGCTCGAGTCGAAAACGCCGGAGGCCTACCTCGCTCAAGGCGAGACGGTCGATCGCGAGCTGCCCGACTACCTCTACAGCCTGCTCGATGCGAGGGGGATGAACAGGAGCCAGGTGGCGCGCATCTCGTGCATCAACACCACGTTTCTCTACAACATCTTCGAGGGAAAGAGCAAGCCCAAGCGCGACAACGCCCTCATGCTGGCGTTCGCCCTCGGATGCGACCTGCGTGAAACGCAGCGGCTCCTGCGTTTGGCGGGCGTGTCCGAGCTGTGGCCCAAAGTGAAGCGCGATGCCATCATCATCTGGTGCATCGAGCACGGATACACGCGCGAGGAATGCGATGACGAGCTCTATCGCCTGAAGGAGCGCGTCATCTTCAAGGTGACGGGCGAGCTTCAGTGAGCGTCCGCCGTCGGTGCCCGCGTTCCAAGGCTCGAACGCGCGTGCGTTTCCGCGCGTCGTTCATTCAGTTGCCAGCTGAAGCATTGTGCGCGCGTGCAGCCTACAATCAGTCGGAAACGTTCTCCCGTGCCGTGTTCAGCGCTGAGGGGGCGATGACGTATGGCTGAATATAGGCGGAGGATTTCCGGGTTGAATAGCGAACAGGTGATGCACGCGATGGGTATCGATGACGCATACCATGTCGAGCGGGTTCTTGTTCGCAACTCCAACGGCGTCACCGAGCTGGTGACCATCGAGGGAGCGGGTCCGTTCGTTCGCAAGAAGATGCCGCTCGACGAGGTGAACCGGTCGGTTTGGGCCGCGATCGCGGGAAACGATTGCGCGCGTCTGCCGCAGGTGGCGGCAACGTACGAGATGCCCGATTGCTTTGCGGCCGTGTACGATTACGTGCCCGGCGAGACGCTCGAAGACGTGATGGCGCGGTCGGACGCGCTGGACGTCGGATCGGCCGTTCAGCTGGCGACCGACGTGTGCGAGGCGCTTGCCGCGCTGCATCGGCGCGGCGTCATACATCTTGATATAGCGCCTCGGAACATCATCGTGGCGGCAGATGGCGCGCACGTGATCGATTTCGGCAACGCCCGGCTGATCGCGGATTCGGGCGATGTCCATGGCGAGACGGTCCGACCCAAGGGCACCTGGGGTTTCGCCGCTCCCGAGCAGTTTTTCTCGCGGGCCAGCGTGCGATCCGATGTGTTCGCCGTCGGCCGGTTGCTCGGCTACATGCTTACAGGCATCCAGCCCGATGATGATCGCATCTCGGCATTCGAGACGGCGCTGCGCGACGAGTCCCGCGTGCCGGCCCCCGTGCGCCTCCTCATTGAGCGCGCAACGGCATTCGAGCCGAGCGCCCGTCCGGCGAGCGCGCGCGAGCTGGCTGCCGAGCTCGGCGCTGCGGCTCGCGGAGATGTCGAGGCCCGCCCCCAGATGCCGTCAACGGCACGGGCGAGCGCTGCGTGCGCGGCATCGGACGATTCCGCATCGGTATCGGATGGGGCTGCTGCTCGGACCGGCGGGCACGAGCGATCGAGCGCCGGTGCGCGACGCATCACCGCCGTCGGCGTCGCGACCATCGTTCTCGCGTGCGCGGCGGCGGTCATGGGAATTGCTGTGGCGTATAAGGTGCTCGAGGAGCCGCTTCGGACGGCGCTATCGGCTGGCGATGCGGGCCCCGCGCTGGTCCAGGGCGTCCACGGCGCGTCGGATGCGAATGACGCCGCCTCGTCGGCGCCCGGGGGCGCGTCCCAGGCCGACGTGCATCGCGCCGCCGATTCGCTCGGCATCGTCGAGAGCGGCTGGCGGACGAACGCGTCGGGCTACGTCGACTACGCCGTCACGCTTAAGAACGCCAGCGAGGACCTCACGGTCGAGTTTCCCGCGATCAATATCGTCGGGCGCGATGCCTCCGGGGCCGTGCTGTTCTCGTCCGAGCAGGTCATGGGCGTCCTCTTTCCCGGCAGCACGATGACGTTTGCGTGCATGGCGGGCGACGGCACCGCGCCGTCGTCAGTCGAGTTCTCCCTGGTGAAGCCTCAGGACTACCAGGTTCGCCGCGCGACGGGCAAGCCGACGGCATACGAGGTGCATGGTGTTTCGGCTCGCAGGGGCGCGCATGGAGAACTCGCGATCTCCGGCGAGCTCGAGCTCTCGACCGAGGGCGACGAGCCCCTGCCGGTGGGCGATGTCTGGCTGTCGGTGCTTTTCCGCGATGCCGAGGGCAAGATCATATCGGGCATGAACGGGTTCGTGCCGAGCCCCGACGCGGGCGAGCGCGCGCCGTTCTCGATCCAGCTCTTCGATTGCCCCGACTACGCGACGCTCGATGTGGTGCCCCTCGCGCATTAGGCGGTGCGTCGGACTTCTCGACGGCATCGTCTCGCGTTCCATATTCGTGGCGGTGTAGCGACTTTTCCGCCGCGCGTCTTCCACTCTTAGGTGAAGCTTTTAATTCGCGAGCAATTGAAAATGAGAGTCACTGTATCAGCCGAGGCGGCAACTGCGGTCGATCGCCTTGTCGCCTTGCCGAAACGAAGGAGTGTTCTCATGAGGAAACGCGTTGCGCTCATTGCATCTATGGTCGCGATATCGGGCGTGCTGTGCCTGTCTGGGTGCGGGGGAATGATGGCACCCGACGGATCGGGTCAGCAGGCCGCCGCGTCCGATGATGGAGGCGCCCGGGGTTTCGAAAAGCACGTGACCGTCAAGCAGTCTCCCGATAAGTACACATGGTATGTCAAGGATTATCGCGGCATGAACGCTGCGTCTGTCGGCTACACGGCTCTCGATACCTTTCGTCGCGACCGATACGGCGCGGGTATCGTGAAGATCATCTATGTCGCGCAAGACGGCACGTTCATCAATCCCGAGGACGAGGAGCTGCTCAAGCAATATGTGGTCGTCGGGCAAAATGTGGAGCCGAACACGGAGATCAAGCTTGTCTTCGATAAGGATGAGGAGGGCGTCGAGTACGAGAACCTCACTTCATATGTGAGCCTCGATGAGATCGTCCTGGCTGTGGACAAGGTGGGCAGCAAGAAGGCCCATGATACGGCGATGACGCCTCTCGAGAAGTCGCCGGATAAGTATACGCACTACATCCGTGACTATGTGGGCCGGAATCTGGCCGAATGCGGCTATTCAACGATGGGCGGGTTCTTCGCCGACGGCTACGGGCACGGTTGGATCAAGTTGAATATTGTGACAGACGACGGCGCTGCAGTCGATATCGAAGACAAGGCGTCGCTTGCGCAGTACGTCGTCGTTGATCAGGACGTCGCCCCCAATACGGTGTTGAGCTACACGTACTCGACGGACCCCAACGGTATCGAGTACGACAACCTGGTGTCCTCCAAGACGCTCGAGGGGCTTACGTTGTATGTGGAGAAGCTCGAGTCATAAGCGCATGGGTCGTGCGTAGCGAGCATGGCTGGGGGCGCGCCAGCAGATGGCTATGCCGTCAGCTGGCGCGCCGTGCAATGCAGCCTTGCTGTTCAACCGTTGAACAGGCTTGATGAAATGGTTGAGAGGAGGCTTCATGGAGCAACGTGTGTCGGCGGAGGGATGGAAGATCTCGCAGGTCGTGAGTCTTCTGAACATGGAACGCCGCGACATCACGCGGTCGTGCTACGCGGATCGCCGACGCGGCGGTGCGGGGATCCTGCAGCCCGCCGACGGCTCATGGGGCCGACGCAGCTACAGCGTCGAGGATATCGGCTGGCTGTACCTGGTCAAGCTGCAGCATGAGGCTGGATTCAGCTTGCCGGAGATCGCGAGCAGGATGGATACCTCGGTCGGGGCGGAGGGCTTGTGCGACCTGCTGAGGGTGGTCGAGGACCGTGCGGCGGAGGAGTTTGACGAGCTCCGAGCGAAGCGGGAGCGGGCGCGGGTGCTGCGCTGCGCGCTCGAGGGGAGCGCGCGGCGCGCGCAAGAATCGCTCGAGCAGTACCTGAACGAGCGCCTGGGTGTCGAGACCGTCGATATGCTGCGATTTCTTGTCACGTGCCTGTCTGCTCCGGAAACCGACGGCGCTCCGCAGCTCCAATTTGGCGTGCAAGATTGCATGCGCTTGCGCCAGGTGCTGGACGAGCCCGGCATCGACCTCGCGATCGACCTCTGGGCGGGCCCGGGTTCGTACGATCGGCTGGTCGAGGCGGCTGTCAGCTGGGCGGGCGCGTAGGGAAAACATCGTGGGGCGCCCCCAACAGGCGCGGGCATGACGTTCGTTTAGTAGCCATTGGCAAAACCGAGCGACCATCACGTATCGGGAAAGAGAAAGGGAGAGCGATGATGAAGAATGACAGCTTGGCGTGCGAGACGATGCAGGAGGCTGATGTCGAGGCGGTTGGCGACTTGACCGACGGTGTGGTGGGCTCCGACCAGCAAGATGCCGAGCGGTTTGCGTACGAAATCATGAAACGCGCCGCATCGCTTAAAGTCGTCAAAATCGACCGCGGCGAGTTTTTGCGTACGACCATCAAGAAGTGCTGTCCCGAAGTGGACGCGATGCTCGCGGTTGCGTCCACTCCGATTAAGGCGGGCGTGTCACCACGCGACCTCGACAAGATGGCTCTCGATGTCATCGAGTTCGAGACGAAGAAGTGTGCCGGCCTGTCGTTCTTGGCGGGCATTCCCGGGGGAGTTGCTCTTGCCGGAACAGTTCCGGCGGATTTGGCGCAGTACTTTGCCCATGTTATGCGTGTCGAGCAGAAGCTTGCGTATCTGTACGGTTGGCAGACCTTCCTGAGTCCGGAGGACGAAGTCGACGACGAGACCCTCATGAAGCTCATCGTGCTCATGGGAATCATGCTCGAGGTCGGTGGCGTGACGAATAGCGTCACCAAGTTTGCGACGGACGTGGCGCAGAAGGGCATTGCCAAGACCATCGAGCGTCAAGCGCTCACTAAGACCTTCTTTTATACGCCCATGAAGAAGGTCCTACGTGTCCTTGGCGTAAATCTCACCAAGCAGACGTTTGCGAAGGGCGTGAGCAAGGTTGTTCCCGTGGTCGGCGGCGTGGTTTCCGGTGGTCTGACGTATGCATCGTTTAAGCCGGGTGCCGAGCGTCTTCGCAGGTATTTACGTGAGCTGCCTACGTCGGGAATTGATGTGGAGATGAACCCTGACATCGCGGTGATTCGCGAGCAGGTGCGAGCCGAGGAACGCGCGCAGGCGGTCGTACGGGCGAAGGTCGCTGCTGCCGAGGCCGCTGATGTTGCCAGCAGGGCTGCGTGGGGTGCACTGGGGGCAGCAGGGGCATTCCTGACCGACTTGGCGAGCAGGGAGTAAAAGTAGGCCTTACTGTCACGGTGGCGCTGCTGCCTGCTCCGCCCCCCGCTGCGTCTTCAAGAATCCCATGTGCGTTTCGGCGACATAAAACGCGCTTTAGCCCGCGAAAATGTTGCCAACGCACACACGGGATTCGGCGGCCCGGCGGATGGACTGTTTGAACTGAAAGGATGTCATGAAATACTGCAATCAATGCGGTGGCGGACTGGTGGACGGCGCTCGTTTTTGTTCCAGTTGCGGAGCGCCAGCCTTAACTGATCGGCCGAAAATACCCCGCCGTGAACGTGAGGAATCTCAGAAGGGCGCAATTCATAAATGTCCATATTGTGGTGAACCGATCGAGTCATTTTCGGGATATTGTTCGGCATGTGGCCATGAGGTGCGCGATAGGGAATCCGTGCAATCAGTATCACAGCTCGCGGATAAGCTTGCACAGTTGGAAGTGCAGAAGGCGAGAATAACTAATAGGAATGGTATATTCGGCCAAGCTGATTATCTGAATCAAATCAACGAAATTAATCAGCAAAAAGCAAACTGTATTAAGGCCTACCCAATACCCAACAACGTCGAGGACATCAAGGAATTCGTGCTGCTGGCTGCCACGAACGTAGACCCTGAAAGCTATAGCGGTCTTTCGACTAGGCACAATGCACAATCTTCTCGGGAGGTGTCTGATGCGTGGCTTGCAAAATGCGATCAGGCGATGAATAAGGCGCATGCCCTGATGAAGGGGCGTCGAGAAGTAGATGAACTCCAATCAGTAGTTGATGATGCGAAGGAAAAAATAAAGAGAGCTAAAAGAAACGGGCTTTTTAAAAGCGTCGCCTTGTTCGGTGGCCCATGGATTTGTGTCTTCGGCATGCTGGGGATATTGGTTCTGACCGGCGTGATTGGGCCTGCAGCAGAGATGAGGGAACAGGTACGCCTAGAGGAAATAGAGAAGGGCATACTGGAAGACTTAGAGGATGGCGAATATCTAAGGGCTCTACTTAGAGCGGACTCCTTGGAGAGCAGCATATCGGATGAAATGCGCCAAGAATGGGAGATTAATAGGGGGTATTGGATGGACCGCGTGCTCCATGAGGCCAAGGAAAGCGGGGTTGACCTGGGTGAACGCGCGGAACAGTTGGAGGCCGAGCGTCTAGTGGAAATAGAGGAAGAGTCTAGGTCGGGGTTTGACAAGGCGCAGGAGAACATCGACGAATTCAATCGCATCATGGCGGGGAAAGATGAAACATCGCAGGAATAACGCCTCGAAAAGGGAGCGGATATGAGCATCTTTAACAAGAACATTAGTGGCTTCATGGACGAAATTCGCTGTGATGAGTCTGAATACCTGATCTGGAAATGGCGTCCGTGCGGCTCTCGCAAGGGTTTCAACTCTCGTGAGAATGCCATTCGCTGGGGCTCGTCCCTCCGGGTTCGCGACGGCTCCGTTGCCGTATTCGTTTACAACAAAAAGGATGGTTCGTACCAAGACTTCATTGAGGGCCCGTGCGATCAGATCCTCAAGACGGCCAACCTGCCGGTGCTGGCGAGTATTGTTGGCTTGGCGTACGACGGCGGCACCCCATTTCAGGCTGAGGTGTACTTCATCAATCTCGCCCAGGTCGTGCAGATCCGGTTCGGTGTCCCTTACTTCGATGTGTTCGACCCACGGTTCCCCGATTTCGGCGTTCCGTTTGCTGTTCGTGGCACGCTGACGTTCCGCATCGAGGATTATCGCCAGTTCATCAAGTTGCATCGCCTCGACGAGTTTGATCTTGAAACATTCAAGCAACAGGTCAAGGATGCGATCGTCCGATATGTAAAGGCCGCAGTCGCCAATGCGCCTGATGAGTTGTATATCCCCGTCATCCAGCTCGAACGCGCTCTTGCGAAGATGCACGACCAGATCGAGCCGCAAATCTGCACACGGCTGTCTGAGAAGTTTGGCGTCGAGGTGTCGGGCTTCGATATCTCGGCAATCGAACCGGACAAGATGAGTGATGGGTATCGCCAGCTCATGGCGGTCACGCGCGATGTAGAGGCCCTGACGGTTCAGGCTCAAACGGAAGCGCAGATCAAGGACATTCACGACCGGCAGCGCATCAACGTCGAGAACCTCGAGGAATCCCTGCGCATCCAGCGAGAGGAAGTCCAACGCGCGCAGCGCATGTCGACCGAGACCGCAAATATCGGCGCGTTCCAGCTCGAGAAGCAGGCCGAGGTTGGCGTTGCGGGCGCAAACGCGCTCGGTCAGATGGGCACCAACGGCGCGACCGAGGTCGGCAGCCCCGGTGGCGGGGGAGCCGACGGCGGCTCTGGATGGTTCGATCCCGCGGCGATGATGGCCGGGATGGCCGTTGGTGGCGCTGTTGGCCAGAACATTGCCGGAATGATGAACGGCATGATGGGCGGTTTGGGCGGGCAGATGCCCACGATGGGAGCTCCCGTTCCGCCTCCGGTGCTGCAGACTGTATACCATGTTGTCGTAAACGGTGCGGCGACCGGTCCGTTTGATATGTCTGTGCTGAAGCAGATGGCTTCAGCAGGACAGTTGACGCGTGAGAGCTTAGTTTGGAAGTCCGGTATGAGCGAGTGGACCGCTGCTGGAAGCCTGGCAGAACTCGCGCATCTGTTTGCCACTGGCGATGCTAGTGGTATGCCTCCAGTGCCAATGAGCTGATATGGAGAATTGCGATACAGCCCGATTAGTTTATTTCGCATGATTATTAGTTTGATTATTGAGCAAAGTGAACCGTTCCTTGGTTCTACATCTGCTCTTTGGAAAGACGGCAAAACTTGGAAGATGTGACATCTTTGATTAAAGCAGTTGCTGACTTTGGCCTGCTGCGAGTCCTTTGCATTTTGGCTTTGGTTACAGTAATTCAGGGCTCTGCCCAACGTATTGTGTCTCGTGGGCTTGCTGTTAGGCGGCGGGAGTTGATTGATGATTTGCGAAGTGCGGGTAATTTGTCAGATCAGGGTGATTTTGCAGAAAGGAAGATAGAAATAATCGGGCTGCTTTATGATGACTTGAGGTCTTTGATTGTTTCCGCACATAGGCGCAAGTCTGCTTACCTTAGTGTGATCCGCGGCTTTCCTATTACAGTGGTTTGTCTTATATCAGTTGCTCTGCTAACGCTTTCTTGCTTATTTGAAGGTGGAGGAGACGCGAGTCAGATGTTGCCGCTTGTTCCTCTGCTGGCACTGTTCGCAGTCTGCTTTGTTGTGGACATGCTTTTGTATGCTGTAGCGAGATTGGCAGAACGCGTTACATTGGGTGTGTGGCAAAGGGCAAAAATGAAAGGCCTTGATAAGAGGCTCAGTGAAGAAGAGAAAAAGCTATCGGAATTTAATCAGCAATTATATGCTATTGACAACGAGATTGAAGAGCTGGAGACGAGGCATTATGAGTCGTGCTCAAAGGCAGTTCAAAGTAGGTTGCAAGAACTGGGTGTCGACTTGAATTACATTTCTTCAGCGCTTCGCGAAGAACGAGTATGGCTGCATAATCAAAAACTTGACTTAGCCAACGATATCGATCAGAGCGAAACGGGATTAACGAAAGACATCGCTCGCGATTATCGAAAAACACTGATAGCTGCTTATAGCCGTTGCTTCGCTTTGCTTCACGAGCTTTGCCAGCTGGAATGCTACCTGAGCAAACTCAATACTGATATTACTTCCTTTGTATCTGATTAAGGTGCACTTGATTGGCGCTATGAGGGTACCGTCAAGATTCTTGCACACTTTCCGACAGCCCCATAGGCCCGCCTCCGGTACGGCTACCCATCGAGCAGCGTCACGTCCAGGTAGCGCCTCGATTCCCACTCGCTCTCCGCGACGTACTTGAGCCTCGCGGTGACGAGCATGAGCGCCGACTTCCCGTCGGGGAAGGCGCCGACCACGCGCGTCCTCCTGCGGATCTCGCGGTTCAGCCGATCGATGGCGTTGTCGGTGAGGATGCGGCGCCGGTGCTCGCGCGGGAAGCCCGTGTACGCCAGGGTCTCGGAGAAGCCCTCGCGGACGACCCTTACGGCCTTTCCGAGCCGCATCGCCTCGAGCTCGTCCGCGGCCGCGAGCGCCTTTGCCTCGGCGGCCTCGCGCGACTCCATGGCGTGGACCGCCTCGAGCATGGCCGCGACGGCGGCGCGCCTGGACTTCGGCGCGCGGGCGAGCGCGTTGCGGTAGAAGCGCGCGGTGCAGCGCTGGTAGGCCGCCTCTGGGAAAACCTCCGCGATCGAGCTGACCATGCCCGCCGCCTTGTCGCCGACGACCATCCGCACGCCGCGAAGGCCGCGGGACCGCAGCCGGGACGGGAGCTCCCGCCAGCGCCCCGCCGACTCCGTGAAGCCCTCTGCGGCCCCGATGACCTCGCGGTAGCCGTCGTCGTTGACGCCGATGGCGACCATGACGGCGA
>URKM01000019.1 GCA_900548365.1 uncultured Collinsella sp.
GCGGGCGGCAACCGGCGGGGGCGGCGCGCGAGCACAGCCTGCCCGTGCGGGCGCCGGCGCTCCTTGCGCCCGCACGGGCGCGGCAACGCTACAATGGAATTCAAACCGCCAGCGCGCGTCCGGCGCATTTCAGCCGGGCGTGCGCTCTTTTGTATGAAAGGCATGCGATGGTCGAGAACGAACTGCTTGGTAGCCGCGCATTGGAACGCTGCGAGCTGTGTCCGCGTCGATGCGGGGCCGCGCGCGTCGCCGGCGCTCGCGGCGTCTGCGGCGCCGACGCATCGTTGAAGATCGCGCGCGCCGCCCTTCATATGTGGGAGGAGCCGCCCATCTCCGGCGAGTCGGGTTCGGGCACCATCTTCTTCAGCGGCTGCCCCCTTAAGTGCGTCTACTGCCAAAACCACGAGATATCGACGGGCGGATTCGGCATCGAGGTCCCGCCGGAGCGCCTGGTTGAAATCATGTTGGAGCTTCAAGAGCAGGGCGCTAACAACATCAATCTCGTGACGGCGACCCATTACGCCCACCTGTTGCCGGAGCTGGTCGCGCGGGCGCGCGCCCGGGGCATGCGCCTGCCCATCGTGTACAACACGAGCGGATACGAGCGCGCCGAAGCCGTCCGCGACCTGGGCGATGTGGTCGACGTGTGGCTCGCCGATTTCAAGTACGCGGACGCGTCGCTCGCCAAGCGCCTCTCCCATGTGGAGGATTACCCCGCCGTCGCGCGGGCGGCGCTGGTGAACATGGTCGCCCAGGTGGAGCGGCGGGGAGGTGCCGCGTGGTCGGCGGAGGGCTTGCTGGAGCGCGGCGTAATCGTTCGCCATCTGGTGCTGCCGGGTCATGCGGACGATTCGTGCCGCGTGCTCGATACCATCTGGGATGCGGTGGGCGACGTCCCCATCTCCGTTATGAACCAGTACACGCCCAACGCCCGCATGCGGGCGGCGGGCGGAGAGCTCTCCCGCCCCATCACGCAGGATGAATACGAGCTGGTGCTCGACCATGCCGACGACCTCGGCTTCACCACGATGTACTGGCAGGAGGGCGGCGCCGTGGACGAGAGCTTCACGCCCCCGTTCGACACCACGGGGGTGCTGCGATCCGCTGCCGTCGCGGAGGGTGCGTAGGGACCTGCTGCCCCGGCGGCGAAACGGGTATACTTGCTTTCAGCTTTTTGAGGATGCCGCGGCGGCACGCGCCGCATAGCAATAAGGAGGTCGGCTTCCATGACCGATCACAACGACAGTCCCTTGACCGCCGAGGAGCGCGCCGAGCTCGAGCAGCTCCGCGCGGAGAAGGCGAAGAGGGAGGAGGAAGCGCGCGCCCGCCGCGAGCGCGCCGAGCTCGAGCGGCTTCGCGCCGAGCATGCGGCCGCCCAGGCGTCCCAGCAGGATGGCGAGGAGCCCGATGCGGGCTTCGAGCCTGCGGGCGACGCGGCCGCTGCGGCCCCCGTCCCCGCTGCCGAGAGGCCCCGGTCCGCTGTACCGCCTGTCGAGCGCGCCGCCCGTCGCCCTCGGGAGGCGGCGAGCGCCGTCGACCCCGAGAACCTCACGTTCGGCCAGAAGATGGTCATGACTAAAGACGAGGTGGACGAGGACGGGATTCCGCCCATGCCCCCGGCGCAGAAGCTGATCATCGCGGCCGCCTGCGTCGCGCTGGTCGCCGCCGTCTGGTGGCTGCTGCAGGGCAGGCTCGGATAGCACTCGCATGCTTCGCCGCCGACGCCTCGGTGTCGGCGGCTTTTCTATAGACGTCCGCCGGAGCGCGGTGCTTCGTGCGCCCGCGGACACGATGGGAGGAGGAGAGATGGCGCTGACCGATATCGCCCATACGACCGACGTCGCCATGCTTACCGATTTATACGAGCTCACGATGGCGCAGGGCCTGTGGGAGAACGGCAAGCTCGACGAGGAGGGTTGCTTCACCGCGTTCTATCGCGACCATCCGTTCGGAAACGCGTTCGCGGTCATGTGCGGCACGGCGGAGTTGCCCGAGCTCGTGGAGAACCTGGTGTTCACCGACGAGGACGTCGACTATCTCTCCGGCCTTTCGGCTCCGGGCGGCGGCGCGATGTTCAACCCGGATTTCCTCGCGTTTCTGCGCGGGTTCCGCATGCACGTGGATATCGACGCCGTCCCCGAGGGCGAGCTGGTGTTCCCGCGCGAGCCCATGGTGCGCGTGACGGGCTCGGCGCTGGAGTGCCAGCTCGTCGAGACCGCGCTGCTCAACACGATCAACTTCCAAACGCTGGTGGCGACCAAGACCGCGCGCGTGGTGCAGGCCGCGAAGGGCCGCCCCGTCGCGGAGTTCGGCCTGCGCCGCGCCCAGGGGCCCGACGGCGGGCTGGCGGTGGCGCGCGCGAGCTACGTCGCGGGCTGCGCGTCGACATCCAACGTGCTGGCGGGTCGTCGCTACGGCATCCCGGTGTTCGGCACGCATGCCCACAGCTGGGTGATGAGCTTCGACACCGAGCTCGAGGCTTTTCGCGCGTTCGCGCGCTCGATGCCCAACAACTGCACGCTGCTCATCGACACCTACGACGTGCGGGAGGGCGTGGAGAACGCCATCGTGGTCGCGAAGGAGATGGAGGCGCGCGGCGAGCGCCTCTCCGCGATCCGCATCGATTCGGGCGACTTGGCGAAGCTGTCGAGCTATGTGCGCGACCGTTTCGATGCCGAGGGGTTGCCGTACGTGAAGATATCCGTGTCGAACGATCTGGACGAGTACACCATCCAGTCGTTGCTGGACCAGGGGGCGCCCATCGATTCCTTCGGCGTGGGCACCAAGCTCGCGACGTGCTACGACCAGCCGGCGCTGGGCGGCGTCTACAAGCTCTCGGCGCGCCGCCGCGCGGGGGAGTCGGCCTGGACGCCGGTGGTGAAGCTCTCCGAACAGCCGTACAAGCGCACGATTCCCGGCATCCAGCAGGTCCGCCGCTACGCCGATGGGACGGGCTCGCCCGTGTGCGACATGATCTACGACGAAGCCTATCTCGAAGGGGAGGGCGACGGCCGGGGGACGACGCTCGTCGCGGTGAACGACGCCGCGCTGGTCACCGATGTGTCCGGCTTCTCATATCGCGAGCTACTGCAGCCGTGCGTGAGGGACGGGCGCGCCGTCGCTCCGCGCGAGGACCTGGGGCTTGCGCGGGAGCGCTGCGCGCGGGCGATCGAGTCGCTCGACCCCGCGTACAAGCGCTTCCTGTACCCCCAATCCTACGTGGTGGGCATGGAGTCCGGCTTGGCGCGCGTGCGCGACGAGCTGGTTCGCGAGCGCATGGCCGAGGCGTCCGGCTCGCTTCCGTGGAAGACCACGAAGTTCTAGCGTCGCGCGGCTGCGCGCGCATGCGTCCTGCGTTATGATGGGCTGACGAATTCACCGGCGCGCCGCCGCATCTTCGCGACGGCGCGCCTCGTCGTATAGGGGTGCCCATGACAACGCAGCGAAAGACCATGGTCGTCAAGATCGGCTCCTCCACCTTGGTGGGGAAGGACCGCGCCATCCGCCGCGATTTCATCGCCGACCTCGCCCGGCAGGCCCGCGAGCTGCGCGATATGGGATGGAACCTGGTGGTCGTGAGCTCGGGCGCCATCGCCTGCGGTGCGCCCAGGCTCGGCTTCGCCGGGCGCCCCTCCGATATGCCGAGCCTCCAGGCGTGCGCCTCGGTGGGCCAGTGCATCCTCTCCGCCGTCTATGACGAGGAGTTCCATGCGCAGGACCTGCTGTCCTCGCTGGTCCTGCTCACGCGGCACGACACGGCGAACCGCACGTCGTACCTGCACGCGCGCGACGCCCTCATGCGCTTGGTGGAGCTCGGCGTCGTCCCGGTGGTGAACGAGAACGACACCACCACGGTCGACGAGATCAAGTTCGGTGACAACGATACGCTCGCGGCGCTCGTGAGCTGCCTGGTGTCCGCGGACCTCTGCGTGACGCTTTCGGATATCGACGGCCTGTATACGGCGAACCCCTCGATCGACCCCACGGCGACGTTCATCCCCCGCGTGACCAAGATCGACGCGGCCATCACGGGCGCGGCGGGAGACTCCACCACGGCGGTGGGAACGGGCGGCATGATCACGAAGATCCGTGCGAGCCGCATCCTGATGACGGCCGGCATCGCGAGCGTCATCTGCAGCGGCGAGGCGCCGAACGCCCTGGTCCGCTTGGCGGCGGGGGAGTCCGTGGGCACCTTGTTCGTGCCGCCGGCAGACCGTCTGGAGATCGCGCCGCGCAAGCTCTGGATCGCCCTGGGGGATTCCGCCCACGGCGCGGTGACGGTGGACGACGGGGCGGCGCGCGCGGTCGTGGAGCGCGGCAGCTCGCTGCTTCCGGTTGGCATACGGGAGGTCGAGGGCGCGTTTTGCGCGGGGGACGTGCTGGATGTGCGGGACGCGCAGGGATTCGTGATCGCCCGCGGACGCGCGGCGGCGGGGTCTGATGAGCTGGAGCTCGCCTGCGGACGCCGCCAGGACGAGATCGCCCGCAACCATCTGCTCGCCGCCCTGGCGGGCAAGCCCGCGATCCATCGCGACGAGCTCATCGTGTTCGCTTAAGCCCGCGCGGCGCCGCGCGCAAGGCGGCGCCCGGAGTCAAGTATCGTTTCCCGATGCTCGCCGAAGCGCTCGCGTCGCCGCGGCGCGCATCGAGTACCATGGTGGACAGTATTCACTGCGAGAGGAGCCATGCTATGGCAGAGAACATCGCTGCATATGTAGAGACCCTGGCGACGGCCGCGAAGGCGGCCTCGAAGCAGCTGGGCTTCGCGTCGAACGAGGAGCGCCAGACGGCTGTCCGCGCGATGGCGGCGGCGCTGCGCGAGAACGCGGACGCGATCATCCGGGCGAACGAGGTCGATATGACGGCGGCCGTCGAGGCGGGGACCGCGGAGGGCCTGCTCGATCGCCTGCTCCTAACGCCCCTGCGCATCGAGGCGATGGCGGAGGGGCTCGAGGCGCTCGCCGAGCTGCCCGACCCGATCGGTCGGGTCCTCGAGCGCCGAACGATCGACTGCGGGCTCAAGCTTCAGAAGGTGAGCGTTCCGCTGGGCTTGGTCGCGATGGTATACGAGGCGCGCCCGAACGTGACGGCGGACGCCGCGGGCATCTGCATCCGTACGGGCAACGCATGCATCCTGCGCGGCGGTTCGCTGGCGCAGAACTCCTGCGTCGCCATCGCGCATGTGCTCGCCGACGCCGTGGAGGCCAGCGGTTTCTCGCGCGATTGCGTGAGCATCGTGGAGACCACCGATCGTGCCGCCACGGATGTGCTCATGGGGCTGCGCGGCGTGGTGGATGTGCTCATCCCGCGCGGCGGCGCCGGCCTCATCCGCCACTGCGTCGAGAACGCGAAGGTCCCCGTGATCGAGACGGGTACCGGCAACTGCCATATCTACGTTCACGAATCCGCCGACTTCTCCAAAGCGCGCGCCATCGTGATGAACGCCAAGACGCAGCGCGTGGGCGTGTGCAACGCCGCCGAGACGCTGCTGGTCGACGAGGCGATCGCCGACACGTTCCTGCCCGACATGCTGTCGGAGCTCGATGCCGCCGGCGTTCTGGTCCATGGAGACGAGCGCACGCGCGACCTGGCGGATATCGTGAACTTCGTCGACGCCACCGAAGAGGACTGGGGGCGCGAGTACCTCGCCATGGAGCTGGCGATCAAGTGCGTGAGCGGCGAGGACGAGGCGATTCAGCACATCGCTCGCTACGGCACCGGCCATTCCGAGGCCATCATCGCCAAGAACAAGGAGGCGATCGAGCGCTTCCTGCACGAAGTCGATGCCAGCGCGGTCTACGCCAACGCGAGCACGCGTTTCACCGACGGCGGCGAGTTCGGCCTGGGAGCCGAGATCGGCATCTCGACGCAGAAGCTTCACGCCCGCGGTCCCTTCGCCGCCGAGGCCCTTACCAGTTACAAGTACGTCATCCGCGGCACCGGCCAGGTTCGCCCCTAGCCCCTCCCCCCTCAGAAAGGGGACAGGCACTTTTTTGAGGGAGGGGACTGCGGACGAAAAGCTGGACCGCCCCGTCGGTCCGGAACGGGCTGCCTCTCAAATTGGGGACAGGCACTCATTTGAGAGGCGGTCCGACGGGCGCCGATCTGAGAAGCGGCCCGATTTGAGACTAGCTGACTTGCTGCAGGGCGAAGAGCTGCGCAGGCTCGTAGTCGACGGCCTCGTCGTCGAACGAGGCTCGCCAAGCGGCCCGGTCCTCCCACCAGAGCTCATCGAAATCCTCGACGGGCACGATGCGGTAGACGTGGGTCTGCGCGCTTCCGTCCGCGAAGGTCGCGGTGATCTCGAGCGTTCCCGATGCGAGTTCCTCGGCGCAGGCGCGCTCGATCTCGAATGAGTGGCGGTCGCTTACGTTCTCGTCGTACGTGCCCGCATACGAGAGCTCCCTATACGCCTCGTCAGCTTCCTTGATCGCATCGGTTGCTGCCACGGTGACACGCAGGTCGAGCTGGTGGAGGTCCGGCAGCGTCGCGTTCGGCCCGCCCACGGTGATCGACGAGAGATACTCGGTCCCCGGGCTCTCGCCGGGCAGCACCTTTCCGCGGTCGCGCATGCCCTCGAGCACCACGTTCTCGTTGGTCGAGCGGTACTCGACCGAGACCACGTCGTTTCCGAGGACGCTGGGGTCGATGGTGTACGCCGTCGTGTAGCTGCCGTCTTCGCCCTGGCTCCAGGAGCCCGAGCTCATGATGATGTCCGTTGAGGTGACCACGGTGTGCTCGCTGCCTTCGACTGCGCTGCCGTCGGCGTACGCCGCTAGGACGAATCCCTGCATGCCCGCCACGGGAGTCGCGGGGGAGCTGCTGCCCATCAGGCGGGGGAGCGCGATGGCGCCGCCGAGCGCGAGCAGCGTCGCGCATGCGGCGATGGCGGCGATGCGCGGAGCGCGACGGGGCGCGTGTGCTGATGCGGCGATGCGCGCGGGCCGGGCGACGGGGGCGGATGCGCCGTGCTGGCGCTCGCGGGCGACGGCGCGCCGGATGCGCTCGCGCGAGGCGTCGTCGCTGCCCACGCGTTTCATGGTGCGGACGTAGTCGTTCATAAGGTTCTGCGACATGATGGGGCTCCTTTCTAGCGTGCGGTCAGCTGCATTGCGGGGTCGGTCGGGTCGTTCGGATCTGTGGCTGTGCTGTGCGCAGAAACGGGTGCATGCCCCGCTGCTTCTGCTCTCGCGAGCTCGGCGGCCAGCTTCTTGCGTCCGCGATGCAGGCGCGTGCGGGCCGCTGCCTCCGTGCATCCCAAGATGTCCGCGACCTCGGCGATGCCGTAGCCCTCGACGTAGTGCAGGTGCAGGGCGCAGCGCAGCTTGTCGGGAAGGCGCCCCATGGCGATCCATACGGGATGGTCCATGGCCTCCTCGATCGCCGGGTCCATCGTTGCCCGATCTGCGACGGCACCCATGTCCTCACGTGTCTCAACGCGCCGCCGCCAGGCCTGGCGGTGCAGGTCCACGCATGAATCGTGGGTTGCGCGCAGCAGCCATGCGCGCAGGTGATCGTCGTCGTGGAAGCTCGCGGTGCTCCGCAGGAGCTTGATGAACACCTCTTGCGCGATATCCTGGGCATCTGTCGCGCTGCGCGTCCGTGCGAGCGCAAGCCGGATGACCGCTCCGCGGTGGTGCTCGATAGCGTGCTCCATGAAGGCGTCCGGTCGTGCGGCGACGCCGGAATGGTGTGGTTTTCGTCTCATGCTCTCCACCTCCTCGCCCTATACACGAAGCATCCCCCCGATTCGTTACATCTCAAAAAGGGGACAGGCACTTATTTGAGGTTTTCGCAGGCGCTTGCCGTGGGCTTTCGAGCGGCCCGGCTTCGATCGTATCCAGCGATGCCTCTGGGCGCCGTTCGCAGTCGGCGATGCGCTCGGGTGATCCGCTCGCCGGTCTCAAATGAGTGCCTGTCCCCTTTTTGAGGAGATCGCTACCGCGGGTCGCGCTCCGACGACCGCGGTTTGATCCGGCCCGCGGCCTTGCGGATCGCCCATTCTCCGATGCCCGTAAGCCGCTGAACGTCTTTTACCGAGATGCCTCCGTCGCATAATGCCTTGAGAACCTGGTCTCTCGTGACCTTCGGGAGCTCCTTTACGTTCGCGGCGGCGCATCCGAATCTTTCGAAGATGTCATGCGCCAAGCGCTCGCGCTCGTCGTCGTCGGCGTATCTTCGAAAAGCGGGACGGTATGCCCCCATGTCTCCTCGCGCGGAGAAGGCGATGAAGCCCTGCGTGCCTCCGAGCAGGTCGAGCAGATTGTCGATGTCGGCGTATGTCGATGTGCCGGAGGCGTATTCCGGATAGCTGCACCACGGGTAGAGGTCGGGGGAGATTCCCATGCCCTTGAGCGGATTGTCGTGAACGTAGCGCACGGCGGCGAGAAGCTGCTTGTCATCGCGGATGGGGACGCTTCCGTAGCGCCCCTCGAACACATGACCCGTGTGGCCGAACACATGGTTGAAGTATGTCGCGTATGATGATGTCACGCGATGAAGCGCCATGCTCATGTGGTCGTGCGGGTCATCGATGACGAGGTGAACATGGTTGTTCATCAGGCACCAGGCGATCAGTGAGATGCCGCGGCATATAAAAGAGGACCGGACGGCATCCATGAATGCCGTCCGGTCCTTATCGGTTTCGAACAGGTTCTGCTTTCCGTTCCCTCGCAGGGTTACGTGGTAGTAGCCGGTTTCCGATCGTTGCCGTGGCGTTCGTGGCATCGCAGCTCCTGTTCCCCGTCGCGTGTAGATATGCGTTCCGAGTCCGTGCAACTCCGAACAGGCTTTTTACATTAGCACGAAATGGGAGCGCCCTGCCGCAGATGCCTGCTATTCGCGAGTATCACAATTCATGTATCGATGCGGAGGGAGCCACGGTTTTCCCGGGCAGCCGCTTCAGCGGACCGTCGACCTTGATGCCGAATCTCAGAAAAGTGCCTGTCCCCAATCTGAGGGGAGGGGTTTTGTTGCCTTTGAAATAGGAAAAATAGCAGTTAAAGGGCTATATCCGTTTATCGACCCCATCAATCCGCTTGTCGAGCGAACTGGGACAGAAGCGAAGCGCCACGACATGATTGAGGTACCGAATATTATGCGTCCGCACGCGGTCGGTCCCGATCGGGTTGAGTGAACCGGTAGCCATGAGCCCGGCTGTTTTTTGTGCCGATCTCAAACCGTTTCCGCGTGGTGCGCAACACGAATAAAGGGGGAATGCGTCGCGTTGTATTCAATGAATGGAATGATCGGTTTGTAAGAAAGGGGTCTGCGAAATGGTGAGGAAGCATACCGTTTTCGCGACAACGGCAGGGCTTGCGCTCGCGCTCGCTCTGGGGGGATGCGCGGGTGGATCGGTTCCCGCCGTCACGTTCCAAAACGTAACCGAGGGCGTCGACGAGTCGGCTCCCGACAACGTCACGATGCTCGAGGCGCGTTCGTTCGAGGCGACGGTGCCCGTATCGGGCAAATCAGCCGACGATCTGGCTGCGCTGATCGATGCTGGGAAGGTCGAATGGACCTTGCAGCGCGAGGAGCTGCCGCGCGATACCGAGCAGTTCCCATACCAATACAAGGGCGGTAAGCTCTCCGAGTGGAAGACGGTCGCCACCGAGATCCAGCCCTCTACCGAGTTTTTCACCGATATCAAGAACGAGTCCACCGAGGTCGACGGCAAGACGGCATTGAAGCTCACGTTCGATTCCGGCATGTTCTACGGCTACGACGGTTTCGACGGCCGCGAGGGCGATCTCATGAACGACTCGCTGCTCGACTATACCGGCACTTACGAGCTTTCGTGCATCATCGACGGCAAGGAGGCCGGCACCACCGAGGTCGACTTCCGTCCCTACGATAGCTTCCGCACGCAGGAGGAGGTCGACGCCGAGCTTCCCGAGCTGGTGAAGCAGGCGAACGATAACGGCCTGTTCGCGAAGGTCGAGAAGATCGGCGAGTCCGCTCAGGGCCGCGATATCAACGCCGTCTTCGTGGCGAAGTCCGAGGCCGATCTCGACGCTTATCTCGAGATGACTGACAAGATGGAGACCGAGCCCGCCGAGTTGCAAAAGCAGGTCGAAGCCGGCGAGCTGGAATACAAGGTCCCGGTCGTCTACAGCAACATCCACTCCGACGAGATCATCGGCACCGACAGCGTGATGGAGTTCCTGCGCCTGCTCGCCGCCAATGAGCCGGTCGACTACCGTACCGTCGAGAGCCTGACCGACCACGGTAAGGCCACGCTGGCCGCCGAGATGGAGCAGGACGGCACCGTGTGGTCCGAGCTCATCAAGGACCAGGCCACGGGTGTGGGCTACATCCAGGGCAACGGCGAGAAGAATCCGACGGATACCGAGGAGAACCCGCACCACACCGTCGACATGACCGATGAGGAGTTCCAGAGCTATTACACCCTCGACGACCGCACGTTCGACGTCGAGAAGGCCCTGGACGACATGTTCTTCATCCTCGTTCCCACCGAGAACCCCGACGGCCGCGCCATCACCATGCGTACTGGCGGCAACGGCTTCGACCTCAACCGTGACAACACCTACCAGACGCAGCCCGAGACCCGGGCAATGACCGCGATGATTGCGAAGTGGAACCCCATCTCCCTGCACGAGATCCACGGCTACTACACTCAGTACCAGGTCGAGCCCTGCTCGCCCACGCATGATCCGAACAACGAGTACGACCTGTTCATCGATACCGCGATGGAGCAGGGCGAGGCGTTCGCAGCCGCGTCTATCTCGAACAACGAGACCATCAACGCGGTCCAGATCCCCATGCGCGACTATCTGGCGCGCGGGGAGGATGGCACGCTCAACTGGTACCCCTTCGACGACATGTCCTCGAGCTACACTCCGCAGTACGCGATGCTCCACGGTGTGAACGCCTACACCGTGGAACTGCCCTATGGCCACGAGGACGCCGTGACGGCGACCAAGTTCGGTTTCATCGGCAATGCCGAGTACGTTTCCGAGAACAAGGACAAGATGTTCCTCAACCAGCTCGAGCGCTATGAGCGCGGCATCGAGAACATCGACCCTGAGGAGATGCGCCCCTACTACGTCGACCAGCATGACGTGCTGGGTGCCGAGGCCGACGTCTTCCGTCCCCGCTATGCCGAAAATGGCAGCTTCTTCCCCGAGTACTATGTGATTCCTACGTCCGTTGAGGCTCAGCATGACCGCGCCGCTGTGGAAGAGATGGTCGATTACCTGTTGCGCAACGACGTGAAGGTCAAGCAGCTCTCGGATGATTTCGCGTTCGGTGACAAGAGCTACGACAAGGGCGACCTGGTGGTTGATATGCATCAGGCCAAGCGCAACATGGCCAATGCGGCGCTGTACAAGAACATGGTCATCAGCGGTTGGGATTCGCTGTACTCAGAGCCCGTTACCAACTTCCCCGACCAGCGTGGCTTCGATATGGACATCATCACCACGCCGGGTGCTTTTGCCGAGGCTTCGCTCGACGAGGTTACCGAGGGCATCGAGCTTGAGACCGCGGTCGACGGCGAGGGCGATACCGTCCGCATCGAGAACAGCGGCGTCGAGCCCGTCCGCGCTGTCAATGCGCTGCTTGCCGACGGCAAGACCGTCGGCCTGGTGACCGACGGCGAGTTCGCGGGCGACTACGTCGTCTCTGCCAAGGATTTCGACGGCGTCAAGGACGAGTTCATCCTCGATGCCCACAAGACCGAAGATGCGCCCGCCGCCAAGGTGATCAAGAACGGAATCAAGGTATATGTCCCCGGCGCCGCCCCCGAGTTCCTCACCGATGCCGAGGGCAACGAGTTCGGCGTGAAGAATTTCGAGAACCGCCACAACACCGACTTCAACTGGGATACCTTCGCGCTCGGCGTCCAGATGGGCTTCGAGCTGGTCGATAACGCTGAAGATGCCGACATCATCGTGGGCAACCAGTGGCTGTCCGAGGACGATATGGCGGCCCTCGCCGCTGGCAAGCCCTATGTGGGCTACACCTTGGGCGCGCTCGAGTCCATCGCCGAGATGGGTGTCGCCGTCGAGTACAACGACGATGCCGATATGATGTACGACGCGCTCACCACGGTCGAGTACCCCGAGCAGAGCCTGGCGACCGCAACGTATGTGGGCGAGGGCGACAACCTCGTCTACGGCTACGGCGGGACCTTCATCACCGCCGTGCCCGAGGGCGCCCGCGTGATTATGAAGACCGCGGCCGACGACCCCGTCGAGGGCTTCATGAGCAAGGACCACATCGCGCAGTACAAGGGCTCCATCCAGGCGTTCGAGTACGCGGGTGATGGCATGGATATGACGATCTTCGCCAACACCCTCACGAACAAGGCCCACCAGCAGGACGATTACCGCTTCCTTACCGGTGCGCTGTACGGCAAGCTTCTGGGCGACGACTACAAGGCATAACGGCCGCGTCGCGAAGATGGCTGCATAAGCAAGAAGGGCTCGGACCATCTCGTCCGAGCCCTTCATGTATTCGATGCGGAAGGTGCGGAAAGCCCGCATCAACCGAGGCCGAGCGGAAGCTCATCTCGGCATCTGCCTCAGAAAAGTGCCTGTCCCTAATTTGAGGGGAAGGTGTCACGGTCGGGGGCGAAGGACTGCATGGCCTCGATCGTGCGGGCGAACAGCTCGTCGAGTTCCCAGCCGAGCATCTCGGCGCCGGAGCGGATGACGTCGCGGGAGACGCCGGCGGCGAAGCGCTTGTCCTTGAACTTCTTCTTCAGCGATTTCACGTTGAAGTCCATGACGCTCTTCGAGGGGCGCATGACGACCGCTGCGCCGATGAGCCCGGTGAGCTCCTCGGTGGCGAAGAGAATCTTCTCCATCATGAGCTCCGGCTTGGGCAGGCTGGTGTTGAAGTCGCTCGTGTGCGTCTGGATAGCGCGGATGAGCTCGGGGCTACCGCCTGCGGCCTCGATGTCCTTCGCCGCATAGATGGTGTGGTTCATCGGGTCGTCGTCGTGCTCCTCCCAGTCGAGGTCGTGCAGCAGGCCGACGATACCCCAGAACTCCTCGTTCGAGGGGTCGTACTCGCGCGCGAAGTACATCATGGTCTGCTCGACCGTCTCGGCGTGCTCGATGTGGAAGGGGTCCTTGTTGTGCTCCTGCAGCAGCGAATAGGCGGCCTCTCGGGTGAGCCCGGCATCAAGCGTTTCGCTCATGGTTTCTCCTCTCCATGCGGTAATGCATCAAGAACAGCGTAGCGCGAATGGATTTCCCTTTGATGAACGATTCGAGCAACGGTTTCACATTACCGCCCTAAACAGGGAGCATTTTTGAATCGCGCAGTGAGTAAACAAACACATGCAAGGGATTATGCAGATTAAAAAATGCAAGAAAACGGCCCGTTTCCGTATAACGAACGAAACCGTACGTTCGCCGAGCGGGTGTAAAAAACCAAAGGCATCGGTTGATAATGGAGCCGTTAGACCAATGAGTCCAAAACAAATGCGCGCAGCCCCCCCCAGCGCGGAAGTGCCGGAAGAGAAGCGAACCGGGTGTACGTAGTGAGACGCGGGGGAGGGGCGCGCCGTTGTTTGGGCGAGCGAAAGGAGTGGTGTGCAAGCGTATAGCCTCGAGGTGTGTTGGAATTAACCGATCAAAACAAGGTTACGCTCTCGTGCATCTGTTCCCGTGCGACCGCCGCATGATTCCCGCCGATGTTTGTTGGTAGCATTCGACCGGCGAGAATCAATGCATTTGACAAGGCGACGATCGACATTCGACAGATTATAGCTGCTTATCTCTTGCTTGCGAGAGCATATGTTCCTGCACACACAATCAACCTCACGGAACAGATTGGAAAGAGATGAGAAAGAAAGCATTGGGAGCACTCGTCGGTACCGCTGCGATCACCGCTGCCCTGACCGTCGCTCCGACGTTTACCAACTTCGCCTGGGCGCTGCCTTCGTTCCCCGACGTGACGACCGAGACCAGCCATCACGAGCACATCGCCTGGCTTGCCGGCACCGGCATCACCACGGGCTACCCGGACGGCTCCTTCCGTCCCATGGAGATGGTGTACCGCCAGGATATGGCCGCGTTCCTGTATCGCCTCGCCGGCCAGCCCGTCTTCACGCCCACCGACGAGCAGAAGGCCGCCTTCTCGGACGTTACGGATGAGACGCCGCACGCCAACGAGATCTGGTGGCTTGCGAGCACCGGTATCTCCGAGGGCTATCCGGACGGCACCTTCCGCCCGATGGAGAAGATCTATCGCCAGGACATGGCCGCCTTCCTGAATCGTCTCGCCGTCTACCTGGGCGATAAGGACGCTAAGAAGTTCGCTCCCGAGTCCTTCGACGCCTTCACCGACGTGAATGCCGACTCCGACCACGCTCGCGAGATCATGTGGCTGCACGGCGAGGGCATCTCCACCGGTTACTCCGACAAGACGTTCCGCGGCCTGACCCCCGGCTTCCGCCAGGATATGGCTGCGTTCCTGCATCGCCTGCAGGTCAACGTCGACGAGATGCTCAACGCCAACCCCGATGCCAAGACCATCTCCATGACGAGCCGCGGCGCCTACAGCATCACGATCCCCGTCGAGGGCGTCTCCCTCAAGGATCTCGAGAAGGCCGTCGACGACGGCAAGGTCGAATGGAGCCTCGTTCGCGAGAAGGGCATCCGTGACCAGAAGGACTTCCCGTACCAGTGGCTCGGCGGTCCGCTCGACACGTGGAAGACCTTCAAGAGCAATTGGCAGGATGCCCAGAGCTTCTTCACCGGCGTCCGCACCGAGGCGACCGAGGTCGACGGCAAGCCCGCCCTGCTCGTCCGCTTCAACACCGAGATGTTCTACGGCGTCGACGGCATCGACGGCCGCGACCGCGCCTATCTGCGCAACTCCATCCTGGACTACACCGGCCTGTACGACCTCACCGCCAAGGTGAACGATAAGGCCGTCGGCTCCACGCAGCTCAACATGCGCGCCTACGAGTCCTATCGCACGCAGGAGGAGATCGACGCCGAGCTGCCCCGCCTCGTCGAGGAGGCCAAGAAGAACGGCCTGCACGCCGAGCTCAAGACCATCGGCAAGTCCGCCCGCGGCCGCGACATCCAGGCCCTCTTCGTGTCCAAGAAGGCTTCCGACCTCACCGATTACCAGGCGCTGGCCGAGCAGATGGAGACGACCCCCGGCGAGCTGCAGAAGCAGGTCGAGGCCGGTACGCTCCAGTACAAGGTTCCGGTCATGTACTCCAACGTCCACGCCGACGAGATCGTCGGCTCCGACGGCGTCCTGGAGTTCGCCGAGGCGCTCGTGAAGAACAAGCCCATCGCGTTCGACACCATCGAGAGCCTGACCGACACCGGCAAGGAGACCCTGCAGAAGGAGATGAAGGAGGACGGCCGCGTCTGGTCCGAGCTCATCAAGGACGACGTCACCGGCGTCGGCTACATCCAGGGCGAGGGCACCAAGAACGCTTCCGGCGCGGGCGCCCATGCCGCGGTCGATATGACCGAGGAGGAGTTCGCGAAGTACTACAACGTCGACTCCCGCGAGCTCGATCCCTCCAAGGTCCTCGATGACGTCTTCTTCATCCTGGTTCCCTCCGAGAACCCCGACGGCCGCTACGACAACCTCCGTACCGGCGGCAACGGCCTCGATCTGAACCGCGACAACACCTACCAGACGCAGCCCGAGACCCAGGCGATGACCCACCTCATCGCTACGTGGAACCCGATCTCCTTCCACGAGATCCACGGCTACTACACCCAGTACCAGGTCGAGCCCTGCTCGCCCACGCATGATCCGAACAACGAGTACGACCTGTTCATCGACACCGCCCTGCGCCAGGGCGAGGCGTTCCAGGCCGCATCGATCTCGAACAACGAGACCATCAACTCCGTTCAGATGCCCATGCGCGACTACCTGACGATCGACGAGGAGGGCAACCGCCGCTGGGAGCCCTTCGACGACATGTCCTCGAGCTACACCCCGCAGTACGCCATGCTCCACGGCGTGAACGCCTACACCGTCGAGCTGCCCTACGGCAACGAGGACGCCGTGACCGCCATCAAGTACGGCTTCGTCGGCAACGCCGAGTTCGTGGCGAACAACAAGGACGAGATGTTCCTGAACCAGCTCGAGCGCTATGAGCGCGGCATCAACAACGTCGACTCCGATGATATCCGTCCCTGGTACGTGAGCCAGTCCGACGAGGTCGGCGCCGAGGCCGACGTCTTCCGTCCGCGCTACGAGGAGAACGACAACTTCTTCCCCGAGTTCTACGCCATTCCCACCGGCGTCGGCGCACAGCAGGATCGCGCCGCCGTCAACGAGATGGTCGAGTATCTGCTGCGCAACGACGTCAAGGTCCAGCGCCTCACCGAGGACCTCGCCGTCGGCGATAAGACCCTCAAGGCGGGCGACCTGATCGTCGATATGCACCAGGCCAAGCGCAACATGGCCAACGCGGCGCTCTACAAGAACATGGTGGTCGCGAACTGGACCGACATGTACTCCGAGCCCGTCACCAACTTCCCCGACCAGCGCGGCTTCGATGTCGAGATCGTCACCACCGTCGGTGCCCTCGACAACGCCAAGCTCGAGGATGTCACCGGCGACCTCGGCTTGAAGACCGTCGTCGACGGCGAGGGTGCGTTCGTCCGCATCGAGAACAGCGGCGTCGAGGCCATCCGCGCCGTCAACGCCCTGCTCAAGGCCGATGTGAAGGTCGGCCTGATCACCGATGGCGAGTTCAAGGGCGACTACGTGGTCAACGAGGCCGATTTCGGCAAGGTGTCCGACGAGTTCGTGCTCGACGCCCACAAGACGGCCGATGCTCCCACCGCGAAGAACATCAAGAACGACATCAAGGTGTACATCCCGCTCGGCTACAGCGAGTTCATGGAGAACCGCGAGGGCAAGCCCTTCGGTCTGCGCAACTACTACAACCGCCTGAACACCGATTACAACTGGGATCGCTTCGCTCTGGCCGAGCAGATGGGCTTCACGCTCGTCGATAGCCCGGAGGAAGCCGATATCATCGTGGGCAACCAGGGTCTTTCCGAGGCTGACGCCAAGCTCATCAAGGAAGGCAAGCCCTATGTCGGCTACACCTACGGCGCGCTCGACTCCGTCAAGGAGCTGATCGGTCTTGATCTCGACTTCTACGAGGGCTGGGGCCATGACGCCCTGACCACCGTCGAGTACGTCGACCAGAACAGCATGACCACCGCGACGTATCGCGCCGAGGGCGACGACCTCGTGTACTTCTACGGCGGCTCGCACATCACCAAGCTTCCCGAGGGCGCGGTCGAGCTCATGAAGATCACCGATGACGAATTCATCGAGGGCTGGATGCCGCCTGCGGTCCAGGACGAGTACAAGGGCTCCACGCAGGCCTTCGACTATGCCCAGGACGGCATGGACATGACGATCTTCGCCAACACGCTTACGAACAAGACGCATCAGCAGGACGACTATCGCTTCCTGACGGGCGCTCTGTACAGCAAGCTTCTCGGCGACGATTTCAAGGCCTAGGTCCTCGCACGGCGCATGCTCATGAAGCCATGAGACGCTAGCGAGCGCGAAAGGGGGCCGGACATGACGTCCGGCCCCCTTCTTTTATCGAATCGATGGGGAATCTCGGGAAGCGCGACCTGAGGATCGATCGCAGGGGCGCGGGGATTGGCGCGCCGCGTGCCGGCGGATGCGCCATCGTGGTGCCGCCGGGCGAGCGGCAGCCGGCGCGCTATCAGTTGGCCGACGGCGTCTCGTGCGCGAAGGCCGCCGAGAGATGGGCGTCGAGCTCTTCCTCGCTGCATCCGATCGCGACCGCGAGCTCCTCGAGGGCGCGGCGATGGGCCTCTTTGAGCACGCGCGAATAATAGCTGCTGGGCTTTTTGTCGTGCGATTGGGCGACGTGGATGCGATGCCTCATGGTCTTCGCGACGCGAACCGTCTCGGGGGCACCCTGCTTGAGCTGCTTCTTGAAGTAGCTCTCCTCGAGTGAGCTGTTCCGCTCGGTGAAGGGGTCGCACTCGATGGCGTCGTAGTTCTCTATGAGATCCTGGGCGACCTCGCGTGAGATGCATGCATGCAGGCGGTCTTGCTGAGCCATGGGGTACATCATGCGGGTCTTGGCATGGCCGCTCTTGGCTTCCAGGACGATCATGGGCGCAGGGGTCTCTTCGAACCCCATGACGGTGCATACTCCCTGGCCCGGGTGGATAACGTGCTCTCCGATTGCAAACATGCTTCCTCCAACAACTGTGCTTTGATAAACTATGAGTTTTTTCCCGTGCTATAAGCATACCACTGCAGTTAGAAAAAGCGGGGGAGCACATCATTATTCTACGAGGTAGAAGGCCAATTTTACAGAAGTGATGCAAGTGTTAAAGCGATGAGCTGCAGCTTTGCCGAACCCGTTGGACGGGGAGGGGACTGCCGGCGTACCGGCAGGCGACGCGGGATGTTCCCACGTGCGCGCCCGCAGCGCGCGTATGCACGCAAGCCGTTCATCATGCCGAAGAAAATCAGCCGATTGCATAGAAATACTACCAGCGAGCACGTTACTGTGGTAGAGTATAGTACACTTTTACGCAACTGCCCTGCGAGACCAACATCTCAGGGCAAGAGAAAAGGGAGTTCTGTATGCCTGAGAAGATTGAAGAGCTGGTACGCGCTGCACTCGCCGCTGCGCAGGAGGCGGGCGAGGTTCCCGCATTCGACCTGGAGGACTGCGGCCTCGAGCGACCGGCTGACACTTCTCATGGCGAGTGGACGTCCACCATGGCGATGAAGTCCGCCAAGCTCGCCCATTGCGCCCCGCGCAAGATCGCCGATGCCGTCGTGGCGCATATGCCCGAGGACGCCTCCATCGCCAAGGTCGAGGTGGCCGGCCCCGGCTTCATCAACTTCTACCTCAACGCCGCCGCCAACAACGCGGTGCTGGACGAGGCCCGCAAGCAGGGCATGGACTTCGCCAAGTCCAACGTCGGCCAGGGCCTGAAGACCCAGGTCGAGTTCGTCTCCGCCAACCCCGTCGGCCCCATGCACGTCGGCCACGGCCGCTGGGCCGCGCTCGGCGACTCCCTCTGCCGCGTCATGAGCCACGCCGGCTATGACATCCAGCGCGAGTTCTACATCAACGACCACGGCTCGCAGATGGACGTCTTCGGCAACTCCATCTCCTATCGCTACATGCAGCTCATCGAGATCATGGAGAAGGAGGGCCTCGATATCGACGGCGCCCGCGACTTCCTGGCCAAGGATCGCGACAACTACGTCCAGGACGAGGCGGACGAGCATCTCGACTCCCATCCCTACATGGACGCCTTCACGCAGGGGCTGGGCGGCAACGCCTACGGCGGCACCTACATCATCGACGAGGCCGCTGCCTTCTACAAGAAGGACGGCGACAAGTGGGCCCATGTCACGGATGAGGAGCGCATGCTCTACTTCCGCGAGAAGGGCTACGCCAAGATGGTGGAGAACATGCGCCAGCTGTGCCATGACGTCCGCTGCGATTTCGACAAGTGGTTCTCCGAGCGCACCGTCTACATCAAGGATACCGAGGGCCCGAACGCCGGCACCTCCGCGGTCGACCGCGCCTTCGCCAAGCTCGAGGAGATGGGCTATCTCTACAACAAGGACGGCGCCCTGTGGTTCCGCTCCACCGATCTGGGCGACGATAAGGACCGCGTCCTGGTCAAGGCCAACGGCGAGTACACCTACTTCGCTTCCGACGTCGCCTACCACTGGGACAAGTTCCAGCGCGTCGACCATGTCATCGACATCTGGGGCTGCGACCACCACGGCTACATCAACCGCGTGCGCTGCGTCTGCGACGCGCTCGGCTACCCCGGCCAGTTCGAGGTCCTGCTGGGCCAGTTCGTCAACCTGCTGCGCAACGGCAAGCCCATCCGCATGTCCAAGCGCAAGGGCACCATGGTCACCTTCCAGGAGCTCGTGGACGAGGTCGGCGCCGACGCCACCCGTTACACGCTGATCTCCCGCTCCTCCAACCAGGCCATCGACTTCGATATCGAGGCCGTCAAGGAGAAGAGCCAGAACAACCCGGTGTACTACGTGCAGTACGCTCATGCGCGCATCTGCTCCATCCTGCGCAAGGCCGCCGGCGTCACGCCGGAGCAGGCCGCCGAGATGGGCATGGACGTCGTGGCCGCCCAGGCCATCGGTGAGAACGTCGACTACGCGCTGCTGACCGATCCCACCGAGCTCGCGCTCTCCCGCAAGATCTCCGAGCTCGAGGATCTCATCGCCAGCTGCGCCCGCGACCGCGCCCCGTTCCGCCTCACGCACTTCGCCGAGGAGCTCGCCGGCGGCTTCCATAGCTTCTACCAGGCTTGCCAGGTCCTCCCGAGCGAGGGTCGCCCCGTCGACGCCGAGCTCTCCCGTGCCCGTCTCGCCGCGTGCGACGCCGTTCGCAACGTGCTCGCGCTCACGCTGTCGCTCATCGGCGTCTCCGCGCCCGAGCAGATGTAGCGCGAGGGTCGGTTTCCCCGATCTACAGTCTTAGGCATTCATGCTTCGTACGCCCGCAGGCCGAACGGCTTGCGGGCGTTTTGCTTTCAGCGGCGGATCGATCAGCGCGGCCACGGCGGCTGCGAGTCGTGACCTCACAACGGTAGACCCTTTCGCCGGCGGGGGTCCGGGGCGGCTACGGCGGCTGCGAGTCGCGTGCCATGAGGGCGGGGAGCGCGCCGCGGGCGTTCGAGAGGCGGTGCGCGCCGTTACGCCGATACCGCTTGTTAACAAGAATATGCGTGGTTGTTAGGGAAATTCGACCTCGTAGCTGCGTTGCGATATTTTGGGCATCGGAAAAGATTCGCTGTGATACACTCGCAGTATGCATGGTACGGACATGCACCCACGCATATTCCTCATTCCCTTTGTATAGACACGTATGAATAGCGATTGCATTTTGCTTGTTGTTAGCTGTGTTAACGGGTAATAGGAGGTTTCACCATGAAGTTCTTTATCGACACAGCCGATCTTGCAGAGATCGCCGAGGCGAAGAGCTGGGGATGTCTCGCAGGAGTCACGACCAACCCGTCTTTGTATGCGAAAACGGGCGGTAAGCTTGCTGATTTCGAATCCCATATGCTCAGGATCGCCCAGCTGTGCGAAGGGCTGCCGGTGTCGGCCGAATCAACGGCGGCGACGGTGGAGGGCATGGTCGAGGAGGGCCTGCGCCTTTCCTCGCTCGCTCCCAACATCGTGGTGAAGCTCCCGGTGTGCGAAGCGGGCCTCGCGGCCTGCCGCGCCCTTGCAGATAAGGGTGTCAGGGTGAATATGACGCTGGTGTTCTCCGCGACGCAGGCGCTGCTGGCGGCTAACGCCGGGGCGCGCTACGTGAGCCCGTTCATCGGCCGCTTCGACGATATAGCCGAGGACGGTATCGCGCAGCTCGCCGACGTCGTGACGTGTCTGGGTAACTACGATTGGAGCGGCAAGAACGTCGATGACCGCATCGAGATCATTGCCGCTTCCGTTCGAACCCCGAATCATGTGACCAAGGCGGCGCTCCTGGGCGCCGACATCGCGACCGTACCGTTTACAACGCTGAAGAAATGCCTCAGGCACCCCCTGACGGATAGGGGAATCGCATCGTTTGAGGCCGACTGGAAGAAAGTTGAGCAGGCATAGTGACAGACGAGTACAAGGCCGACGTCGCAGAAGCGTCTTCGGATGCCTCCGCTCCTAAGACGCTCGGTGACGCCGCCGATCGCGCGGCGGCGACAAATCGCGCCGATTCCCATGAGGGGGCTTCCGCATCTACCGAGGGCGAGCCGACGGCCGAGGAGGCTCCCAAGCCGCGCCGCCGCGGCAGGAAGCCAAAGGCCGCCGTATCCGAGTCGGAGCTGGCTGCCGCTGCATCCGAGACCGCTCCGGCGAGCGTGAATGCCGAATCCGCGCCCGCCCCGAAGCGAGCCCGCAAGCCGCGTGCGAAGAAGTCCGAACTGGTTGAGGGCCCGCAGGCCGAGGCGGAGCTTTCGCCCGAAACGCTCCAGGCGCGCGCCCTGGCAAAGATCTCGCAAGCCTCGGTCGAGCGCCGTCAGCGCCGAGTCGAGAAGCGCGCCGCCGAGGTCATCGCGGGCAGCGCGGACGAGGCACGTTCTGACGCCGCCGGCGCCCGCGCCGTCGCGACCGCCGACGCCCTGGCGGCTGCGCAGGCTCCCGTGGCGATCCCGGCCATCCCCTTGGTCGACCCGGCCCTCCGTCCGCATTCCCGTGGCCGGAAGCCGAAGGCCTACGTCGAGGCGGAGCGCGCCGCAGCGGCCGCCCTCGAAGCCGCGCAGCGCGCCGCGCTCGCGGCGGCGATGGGTGCCGCGCAGGCATCTGAAAGCGAACCTGTCCGGGAGGCCGAGGGCCGCGCGGCGGGGAACGACGGCGGAGATGGCGAGCAGCAGCGCGAGAAGCCGGCTGCCAAGCGCCGCCGCAGCGCATCCGAGCGCAGGCAGCAGCGCGATGCGGCAGAGGCCCGCCGCGATGATGCCGACGCGCGCGTCGAGGACGGGCGCGCCGACGTCGAGCGGGCTGCGAGCGATGCGGGGCAGCAGGCGCCCGACGGGCGCGACTCCAAGCAGGACCGCGCCTCGTCCGACGTGCGTCCCGGCCGCGCCCGCCGCGCCGCGAAGGAGAAGCGCGCCGCCGAGCAGGGCCGCGCCGAGCAGCCTCAGCAGACCGAGGATGCCGCCGCGGGGGCGAAGGAGGCCGCAGCTGCTGAAGGGAAGCCGAAGCGCCAGCATACCGATCGCAAGCGCGACCGCCAGCATGGCGACGAGCGCTCCGAGCAGCGGCAGGGCGGCGGGGACCGCGGCGACAAGCGCGGCAACCGTCAGCAGAACAACCGCAAGAATCGCAACAACCGCCTCAATGCGCCCACCGAGCCCACGCTCTCGCGCGAGGAGCTCGCGGGCTACAAGGTCGCCGAGCTGCGCGAGAAGGCCAAGGAGCTCGAAATCGACTACGCGGGCATGAAGAAGGCGGAGCTCGTCGAAGAGGTGTATACCGCCGCCGCCCGCGCGGAGGGCTTCCGCGACATCGAGGGCATCCTCGACATCGCGCACGAGGGGTTCGGCTATATCCGCGCCCACGGCTATATGCCCAGCCGCGAAGATGCCTTCGTACCCGCGAACATGATTCGCGGCATGGGGCTGCGTGCCGGCGACATGATCTGCGCGACGCTTCGCCCCTCCCGCGCGAACGATAAGTTCCCCGGCGTGGCGAAGGTCACGAGCATCAACGGCGGCGACCCGGAGTCGATGAAGCGCCGTCCCAAGTTCGCCGACCTGACGCCCATCTATCCCAACGAGCCGCTCAAGATGGAGCACGGCCGCGACTCCATCACCGGCCGCGCCATCGACATCGTGAGCCCCATCGGCAAGGGCCAGCGCGGCCTCATCGTCTCGCCGCCCAAGGCGGGTAAGACCACCATCCTCAAGAAGATCTGCCAATCGATCGCCACGAACAACCCCGAGGTGCACCTCATCTGCCTGCTGGTGGACGAGCGCCCCGAAGAGGTCACCGATATGCAACGCTCGATCAAGGGCGACGTCGTCGCATCGACGTTCGACATGCCCGCCGACAACCATACCCGCGTTTCGGAGCTGGTCATCGAGCGCGCCAAGCGCCTGGTCGAGATGGGCGGCGACGTCGTGGTCGTGCTCGACTCCATCACCCGACTCGCGCGCGCTTACAACCTCGCCGCCCCGGCTTCGGGCCGCATCCTGTCGGGCGGCGTCGATTCCGCCGCGCTCTATCCTCCCAAGCGCTTCCTGGGCGCCGCGCGCAACATCGAGAACGGCGGCTCGCTGACCATCCTTGCCTCGGCGCTGGTGGATACGGGCTCCAAGATGGACGAGGTCATCTTCGAGGAGTTCAAGGGAACGGGCAACATGGAGCTCAAGCTCGACCGCGACCTTGCGGACCGCCGCGTCTTCCCCGCGATCGACCCCATCCAGTCGGGCACGCGCAACGAGGACCTGCTCATCGACAAGAGCATGCAGCCCTTTGTGTGGGGCATCCGCCGCATCCTCGCGGGCATGAACAACACCGAGCGCGCCGCCGCGGCCTTCATCAAGGGCCTGAAGGGCACGGATTCCAACCAGGAATTCCTGATTCGCTCCGCCAAGAAGGCGGCCGACCATCCCGACGCGCTGTAGGGAGCGGCCGACCATGCCGGCGCCCGGCGGGGAGCCGGCCGATCACGCGGCACCCTGCCGCCATCGGGTGTTCACTCACGCAACGAGCGCATAGATAACGCGCCCGCGAACCGAATCGAAAGCGGTTCGCGGGCGCGTTCGCATGAAACGATGGCGGCGGGTTGCAAGATCCCGGAGCCTTTTCGAGGCCGTCGGAGGCGACTACAGGATCCCGAGCGCCTTCTCGACGCGCATAGCGAGCTTGAAGGGGCAGACGCGCGATACGGCGTAAAGCGCCTTCATATCGAGGGAGGGGATGCACAGGCTCTTGCCCGCGCGGGATGCCCTGAGGGCGGCGTCCGCGACGTCGGGCGCCTTCTCGAAGCCGATGGCGGTCATCGCCTGCGCGGATGCGGCATCGCCCGGAGCGTCGAGGAACTCCGTCTTCATGAATTTGGGGCACACCGCGGTGACGTGGATGTCGACCGATCCCAGCTCGGCGTCGAGGGAGCGGGAGAGGTCGAGGAGGAAGCGCTTGGATGCCGAGTAGACCGCCAGGCGCGGCTGCGGAATGAACGCGGCGACGCTGGCGATGTTGATGATGCGGGAGCCGCCGTGCATGTAGGGGAGGCACCGGTAGATGAGCTCGACGGGCGCCCGCATGAGGAGCGCCATCATCTTGCCCGCGCTCTGCTGCTCTTGCAAGGCGAAATCGCCGAAGGTGCCGAAGCCCGCGTTGTTGACGAGCAGCGCGACGCTGAGGTCGTCTTCTTGCGCGAGCGCGTCCCCGATGGCGTCGAAGGAGTCCTGCTGGGTGAGGTCGAGGCAGAGCACGCGGACGGGGGTGGCGCAGGTGCGCTGCAGGGCCTCGAGGCGCTCGGCGCGGCGCGCGACGACCCAGATCTCGTCGAGCTCGCCCATCTCGCCCTGGTCGAGGCGGCGGGTAAGCTCTCGTCCCAGGCCCGACGAGGCGCCGGTGACGATAGCGATGTTCTTCATGGTTCTTCCTTTTGCGGTCGGGGTTGTGCACTTGAAACGGTTTGTTCCCAAAAGAAGCCGCCTTCAAACGAGGGACGCAGGCCCGCAGGCGTCCGAATATATATTGCTACCTGTGGTGATTGTTGCAAATGCCCGCATGTTCTCGCATAATAGCGAGTAAATGTTCGCGACGGAAACACGCAGATGAAACGAACCAATTAATCCGTTGCTTGGAGGGCGCCTACGGGTCGCCCCACCTCTTATCCTCGCGAGCGTTGTGGGACTGCTCGCCGCGCGGCGACCGGTCTATCATGCAGAGACATCGAGGCGGGAGGATTCGTCCATGGCGTCACAGAAGCATACGCATCGTTCGGCTGCGATCGGATTGTCCGGCGGCCTCGCCCTTGCCGTGCCCCTGGCGGCTTATGCCGCGACCCTGCCGTTCGATGGCGTGCACTATGTGGTGCGCACCGCGGGCCTGCCGTTCGCGCTCGGTGCCTTTGCCGGCATCGGCTTCTATGCGATGTCCTCGGCGTTTTACGAGTCGCGCGAGGAGGCGGAGGAAGCCGAGCAGGTCGGTTCGGACGAGTCGCTCTTCGCCACCGGCATCCTGGACGGCGGCACCGGCATGTTCCGTCGCCGCGGCGCGGACGATTCCGTTCCGGTGATCGCGCGCGCCGTCGACGCGATGAGCGAGGCCGAGGCATGGGCCGAGATCGACCAGCTCCTCAGCGAGGATTCCCCTGTATCCTGCGATGCGTCCACATCGAAGGACATCTACCAGCTCGCGCTCGAGGAACTCGCCCGCGCCGCTTCGTCGTCCCCCGATTCGACCCGCGCGGCCGCCGCGGCCGGCGGTGCGACGGCATCCGGGCAGGCGTCCGCCGCGGGACCCGCCTCCGTTTCCGCCGACGCGCGCGATGCTTCGGCCGCTGCCGGGCATACGGCCGGGATGCCGGCGCTCGCGGCGGGGTCGAATGGCGACGCGATGCAGGCGACGTCGGTCGACCTCGACCTGGATGAGCCGTCGGGCGTGTTTGCTGTGACGGATGACGTGGTCGCCGCCGTGGTGGCAGCCGACGCCGCTGCCGAAGCCGCCGCTGCCGACGCCGCTGCGCCCGCCGCCGGGGCCCCCGTGGCCGCCGCTGTTGCGCAAGGCGCCCGGGTGGGCGACGAGGCGTCCGCGGCTTTTGGGGACGATGCCCCGGTTCAAGAGGTCGTCATGGTCGACTACACCGGTCACGAGGAGATGTGGGCGCGTGCGATCGCGGTCCTCGAGGAGGATGCCGCTCCCGTTGCCGCCGCCGGCTCCTATCGTCCCAAGCACGCGCTTCGCACCGACTTCATCGACGACCCGGCGCGCGCCCGCGCCGTGGCCGAGGGGGCGCGCTCGACGCGCATGCACAGCCATGTGAACGAGATCCTGAGCGAGGAGCTCGATCGGGTCGACTCCCAGGGGGTGCGCAGGACCAGCCATGAATACCTGCGCGTGATTCAGGGTGGCACCGCTTCGATGCCCGCTTTGAAGGTGGAGGCGTAGGTGCGCCCGTTTCGCTCGATCTCAAGGCCCTGGGCGCTGGCGTCGCTGGCGATGGTTGCGTTCATCTGGGGCAACTCCCTCGTTCCCGGAACCGCGAGCGGGGAGACCAGCCACGCGGTGCTCGAGATGGTCCACGCGTTCCTGCAGGGGCTCGGCCTGCCCTACGGATGGGTCACCAACTTCCTGGTGCGCAAGGCCGCACATTTCACCGAGTACGCCGTGCTGGGCGTGCTCGTCTCCCAGGCCATCGACGGCAGCCGCAGGTGCGAACGGGCCGCGCTTCTTGCCGTGGCTGGCGTCCTCGTCCTCGCCCCGTCGCTCGATGAGACCATCCAGCTGTTCGTGAGCGGCCGCGCCGGCCAGCTCGCGGACGTGCTGCTGGATTGCTGCGGCGCCGCGTTCGGCGTCGCGATCCGCTGCCTTGTATGCAAGTTCGCAGCCCGCCGCGCGGCTGCGCGGGGGAGCCAAGCGGACGGCGCCTGATCGATCGGGTCTCCGTGCATCCGGGGTCGCGGGGCCCGTTCCCCGGGTGCGGCCGCGGCATCGTCTGCGGCCTTGCCGCATCGCGGCCAGCCGCGCACAACGCGAACGTGCCGATTCCATGCATTCGCCTTACAATGGGTACAGTGAATCAGGTCCCTTGCCGAAGGGTCCTGTGACACAGCGAATAGTGCTGCTAAACTTATAGCAATACTAGGTGAACCTTGCGGAAGGTCGGGCGTCGAGGATGGCGCCGTGCCGCGACCTCCCGCTTGAGCATATGAGAGGGGATTGTGCATGGATGCAGCGAGTCTGGCGCGGATGCAATTTGCGTTCACGGCCATCTACCACTATCTGTTCGTGCCGCTATCCATCGGTCTCGGCCTTATCGTGGCCCTCATGCAGACCAAGGCATATCGGACGGGCGACGCCCATGACGAGGCGCGCGCGGCGTTCTGGGTGAGGCTCTTCACCATGACCTTCGCCGTGGGCGTCGCGACCGGCATCACCATGGAGTTCTCGTTCGGCACGAACTGGGCGGGCTACTCCCGTTTCGTCGGCGACATCTTCGGCGCGCCGCTGGCTGCCGAGGCGCTGTTCGCATTCTTCCTCGAGTCCGTGTTCCTGGGCGTCCTGCTGTTCGGCAAAGGCAGGGTCTCGCGCCGCTTCTACATGGTGAGCTCGTGGCTGGTGTGGGCGGGTTCGCTCCTGAGCTCCCTGTGGATCATCATCGCGAACTCCTGGATGCAGACGCCCGCGGGCTACACGGTGGTGCACACGGCGGCGGGCCCCAAGGCCGAGCTCACGAGCTTCCTCGAGGCCGCTTTGAACCACACCACGCTGCAGCGCTTCTTCCATACGGTGATCGCGCTGCTCATCCTGGGTGCGTTCGTGAGCATGGCCATCGGCGCCTACTATCTGTGGAAGAAGCGCGACGAGGCCTCGGCCCGCGTCTTCATCCGCACCGGCGCCATCGTCGGCATCGTGACCGCCGTGCTCATGCTTCCCGCCGCCCACGCGCAGGCGCTCGCCGTCGCGCGCACGCAGCCCAGCAAGCTCGCCGCGATGGAGGGCCAGTACGAGGAGGGTCCCGTCGCCTTGTCGCTCTTCGGCTGGGTGGACGAGGAGAACGAGACCACGTACGCGCTGTCGATTCCCGGTGGAACCTCGTTTTTGGCCGATCAGAGCTTCACGACCGAGTATCCCGGCCTGAACGATTTCGCGCCGGACGAGCGCCCCGAATTCGTGAACGCCATCTTCCAGTCGTACCACGCCATGGTCGCGCTGTTCGGCGTCATCTGCATCGCGCTGCTGGTCGCGCTGCTGGTTGCCAAGGGCAAGCTGGCGAACAAGCGCTGGCCGCTGGCCATCCTCATGTTCGCATGGCTCGCGCCGTACCTGGCTATCGAGTTCGGCTGGATCACCGCCGAGCTGGGTCGCCAGCCGTGGATCGTGTTCGGCGAGCTGAAGACCGTCGACGCCGCCTCGGCTTCGGTGACGCCCGCTCAGCTCTACATCACCATGGGGCTGTTCCTCGCGGTGTACCTCGTGGTGTTCCTGGGTTGGGTGCGCATGGTCGCCAAGACCATCAAGGCGGGCCCCGATGCGTTCCTGCCGTCCAGGCTCGCCGTGGCAGCCGCATCCGAGGATGCGCCCGAGCTGAGTTTCGCCGCCGCCCCTGCGGGGCCGCGTGACGGCGACGATGTCCGCGATGACGGCGAATCCGCCGCATCCGGCGACGCCGATGCTTCCAAGGAGGTGGAGTAGATGACCGCCCTGGGTATTCTGTGGTTCATCCTGATCGCCGTGCTGATCTGCGGCTACTTCGTACTCGACGGCTTCGATCTGGGCGCCGGCGTGCTCTACCCGTTCGTCGCGCGCGATGACCGCGACCGCTCGATCATCCGCCGCGCGATCGGTCCGGTGTGGGACGGTAACGAGGTCTGGCTGCTCACCGCCGGCGGCGCGCTCTTCGCGGCGTTCGCCCCCGCCTATGCGGCGAGCTTCTCCGGTTTCTATCTCGCCATCATGCTGGTGCTCTTCGGCTTGATCCTCCGCGCGACGGCGCTCGAGTTCCGCGGGCACGACGCGGCCTGGGCGAAGCTGTGGGATGCGCTGTTCTTCATCGGCAGCCTGGTTCCCGCGCTGCTCTTCGGTGTCGCCGTGGGCAACATCGTCCAGGGCGTGCCCCTCGATGCGAATGGCGACTACACGGGTACGTTCTTCGCGCTCCTCAACCCGTTCGCCCTCGCGTGCGGCGTCCTCGGCCTGGTCCACATGCTGCTGCAGGGTTCCACCTGGCTCGCCCTCAAGGCGCCGGCGGGGGAGGGGTTGCAGGAGCGCGCCGGGAAGCTGCGCCGCGTCTTCGCGCTCGCGGAGCTCGCGGTGTTCGCTCTGGTGACGCTGCTGTTCTTCCTCCAGGTCGTTCCCGGCTCCGCGGCGGGCATCACGGCTACGACGGGCTCGGCCCTGTGCGCGCTCGCCTTCGTCGCGACGACCGTGGCCGTCTTGGTGAACGCCGGCTCGGCGAAGGTGTGCGACCTCGGGCTGCATGTGCTTTCGAGTCTGGGATGCGCGGCGTTGGTGGGCATCATGGCGACCACGCTGTTCCCCAACCTGATTCCCGCCACCGACCCCGCGTTCTCCATCACCATCGCCAACGCGGCTTCGAGCGACACGTCGCTCGTCGCGATGACGGTGATCGCGGCCATCGGCGTTCCGCTGGTCCTCGTCTACCACGTGGTCTCCTACCGTATCTTCAGCGGCCGCGTGAAGGATTCCGAGCTGGGTTACTAGCTGGATGTGCTCGCCCGCGCCGCCCGATTCATCCGGGCGGCGCGGGCGTTTGCCGTACGAATCGATGCGCTGTGCATCGCGGTGCGGGCGCGGCCTTGCGGGTCGCGCCCGTTTTTCATCGAGTGCCAGGAGCGTCTCGGCGGGAGCGCCTCCGTTCGGATCGGGGGGCGAAAAAAGTATCGAAAACTTTTTCAAAAATCCCCCTTGCATCGCGAAGAATTACGTTGCATAATTACCTAGCGCTTCGCGCGAGTGAAGACATGGTGGGTGTAGCTCAGTTGGCTAGAGCGACGGGTTGTGGTCCCGTAGGTCGAGGGTTCGAGTCCCTTTACCCACCCCACGCTTCCTCTTGAAGACGACATAGTTGGACCGTTAGCTCAGCTGGCTAGAGCAGGGGACTCTTAATCCCAAGGTCCAGGGTTCGAATCCCTGACGGTCCACCATTCCTCTTCATTACATAGATGGACCGTTAGCTCAGCTGGCTAGAGCAGGGGACTCTTAATCCCAAGGTCCAGGGTTCGAATCCCTGACGGTCCACCA
>URKM01000020.1 GCA_900548365.1 uncultured Collinsella sp.
CTTGCCGCCGCGGCCGCCCGAACGGCGCTCGCCGCGCGAACGCTCCCCGCGCGAGCCCTCGCTGCGGTCCGCGCGATCGCCGCGCTCGGCGGACGACGCCTCCTCGACGCGAACGCGCGTCTTGCCGGCGCGCTTGCGGCGCGAGGGCTTGGGAGCTTCGGCCGCTGCCTCGTCGCGCGGACCCTCGGGACGCTCGAAGCGCTTGGAGTCTGCCGCGGGCTCGTCCGAGCGGCTGTTGCGCGCCGCATTGCCGGATCGGCCGCGCTCGCCGCCGGCGCGCTCCTGCTTGGAGCCACGGTCGCGCCCGCCATCGCGGCCGCCGCGACGGCGCTCGCCGCGCGACTTATCCTCGGCCTTGGCGCGACGGCGCTTCTTAGCCTTCTTGCCCGCGGGCTTGGAGGCGGGGACGCGGTCCGGATCGACCACGGGGGCGCCCACGCCCACATCGAGACCGTCGGCGTCGTACAGGTCGGCGGTTTTACCCATCAGCGCCTCGATGTCGAAGAACTCGTCGATATCCTGCGAGGTCACGATGGTGAGCGCCCAGCCCATCTCGCCGGCGCGGCCCGTGCGGCCGATGCGGTGGATATAGTCCACGGGCTCCTCGGGTACGTCGAAGTTCACCACGTAGCGCACGTCGGTGACGTCGATGCCGCGCGCCAGGACGTCGGTTGCCACCAGCACGTCGCAGCGACCCTGGCGGAACGCCTTCAGCGCGCGCTCGCGCTGGGCCTGGCTGCGGTCGCCATGAATCGCGGCGCAGGAAATACCCGCGCGCTCCAAACGGCGGCAGCAGGTGTCGGCGCGACGCTTCGTACGCGTGAACACGATGACGCGCTCGGTTCCCTCGCGCTTGAGGACCTCGGTGAGCACGCCGTTCTTGGCGTCGCCGGAGACGGGCAGCAGGAACTGGTCGACCGTCTCGGCCGTGGAGGTAGCCGGCGCGATCTCGACGCGGGCGGGGTCGTTCACCAGCGAGGTGATGGCACCGACCTCCTTCTCATCGAGCGTCGCGGAGAAGAGCAGCGTCTGGCGGTCGGCGCGCGTCTGGCCCACGATCTGGCGCACGGCGGGCAGAAAGCCCATGTCGAGCATGCGGTCCGCCTCGTCGAGCACGAGCACCTGCACCTCGTCGAGCATGCAGGCGCCCTGTTCGATGAGGTCGACCAAGCGGCCGGGGGTGGCGACCAGGATGTCGCAACCGCGGCGCAGCGCGCTCTTCTGCGGGTTATAGGACACGCCGCCCACCACGGTCACCGCCGTGTGGCGCGTGTGGTAGGCGATCTTCTTGCACACGGCATCGATCTGCTGGGCGAGCTCGCGCGTAGGCGTCACGATGAGCATGCGCGGGCCGCAGCCCACCGACATGGCGCGGCCGCGGGCGCGCTTCACGCGAGGCAGCGTGCTCATCGTGGGCAGCAGGAACGCGGCGGTCTTGCCGGTTCCGGTCTGCGCGGCGGCGAGCAGGTCGCGCCCTGCCAACACCCGGGGGATGGCACCCGCCTGGATGGGCGTGGGATTCTCGTAGCCGAGGTCCTCGATGGCGTCGAGCACCTGCTCGGACAGGCCGAGATCGGCGAAGCTCGCGGCCGTCTGCGTCGCGGCGGGAGCGTCCTGCAGGGCCTCGTGGTCCTGCGAGGATTCAAAAGTGGTTGCAGTCATGCAGTTGTTCCATTCTGGCGATCGCACATCGACGAGCCCCGACAGGGCACGACGACACGACCACAGGTAGGTGTGGTATCTCAAGACAAGCGTGCGGAAAGGACGCATCGCGCACGGGCGGATTTGCCATCGCGTCGATGACGCCGGGCAAGGGAGCAGATTCCGCCAACGGTTAGTATATGGTCGCGAACGGCATTACGCCCCTGCGCGTGGCAATGCGCACCCAAACCCCACGTTTGCCGACATTCGTCATCTTTCCCCCATCATTTCGATATTCTGAACACCCCCAGGGGGTATGGGTGTTATAGTCACATCAAGCAAACATCTGAACGGAGGTCGTCATGGCTCATGAATCCTTCGACGTCGGCGGCATGACCTGCGCTGCATGCCAGGCGCATGTCGACCGGGCTGTCGCCCGGCTCGACGGCGTCTGCGACGTATCCGTCAACCTGCTCGCGGGCACCATGGCGGTCGATTTCGACGAAACCAGGGTGGACGCCCAGGATATCTGCGCCGCGGTCGACAAAGCGGGCTATTCCGCGACGCCCGCGTCCGCTCCGGCCGAACGCGTCCACGGCGCATCCGCCCCGGCGCCCGCCTCGCCCACCAAGAAGCTCGAAGCGGCGGCGGACGCCATGAAGACGCGCCTGCTGATCTCCCTCGTCTTCCTCTTCCCGCTCTTCTACATCGGCATGGGCCACATGCTCGGATGGCCGCTTCCGCCCGCGCTCGGCGACCACGACCACGCGATGACGCTCGCGCTCGCCGAACTGCTGCTGCTCGCCCCCATCGTGTTCGTCAACATCTCGTACTTCGAACGCGGGTTCGCCTCGCTCATCCACCGCGCGCCCACCATGGACGCGCTGATCGCGATCGGGTCCGCCGCGAGCATCGCCTGGTCCCTCTACGCGATGTTCATCATGGCGGACCAGCTCGCCGCGGGCGACGTCCACGGCGCGGGCGCGACGGCCATGGACAACCTCTATTTCGAGAGCGCCGGCACGATCCTCTCCTTGGTCACGGTCGGAAAATACCTCGAGACGCGTGCGAAATCGAAGACGGGCGGCGCGCTCGAGAAGCTGATCGACCTCGCGCCCAAGACCGCGACCCTCCTGGACGAGGAAGGCGGCGAGCGCACCGTTTCCGCAGACGCCATCGAACCCGGAGCCATCGTGCTCGTGCGGCCGGGCGAGTCGATCGCGGTCGACGGCGTGGTGCTCGAGGGGACGAGCGCCGTCGACGAAAGCGCGCTCACCGGCGAGTCCATCCCCGTCGAGAAGGGTCCCGGCGATACGGTCTGCGCGGCGACGATCAATAAAACGGGCTCCTTCACCTTCCGCGCCACGCGCGTCGGAGGCGATACCGGCCTCGCCCGGATCATCAAGCTCGTCGAGGATGCCAACGCGACCAAGGCGCCCATCGCCCGCCTCGCCGACCGCGTCGCCGGCGCGTTCGTGCCCGTCGTGCTCGCCATCGCGCTCATAACCTTCATCGCATGGATGGTCTTCACCGGCGATGTCAACGAAGCGCTGACCGCCGGGGTGGCGGTCGTGGTCATCAGCTGCCCTTGCGCCCTCGGACTCGCCACGCCCGTCGCCATCATGGTGGGAACCGGCAAGGGAGCCGAGATGGGCATCCTGTTCAAATCCGCCGAGGCGCTCGAGGCGCTGCGGTCGGTCGGCACCGTCGTCCTCGACAAGACGGGGACCATCACGCAGGGCGCCCCCGCCGTAACGGACGTCATCCCCGCGACACGCGCCGACGGGTCGCCCGCGATGAGCGAGAAGGCCCTGGTGAAGCTCGCGGCGGCGCTTGAGAAGCGCAGCGAGCACCCGCTTGCCGAGGCCATCATGGCCTATGCCGGAAAGCGCGGCGTCGTCGCGCGCGCGGTCGAGGACTTCCGGGCGATTCCCGGGCGCGGCGTGACCGCGCGCGAGGGTGCCAACGTCATCGCGGCCGGCAACGCGCAGCTCATGGCGGAGCTCTCGATCCCCATCGACGAGGACGCGCGCGACGCCTTCGCCCAGCAGGGCAAGACCCCCTTGTTCTTCGCGAAGAACGGTGCACTCGTCGGTACGATCGCCGTCGCCGACGAGGTCAAACCGACCAGCGCCGACGCCGCTCGCTCGCTGAAGCGGCTCGGCATCGAGACCATCATGCTCACGGGCGACAACGCCCTCACTGCCCGCGCGATCGCCCGGCGCGTCGGGGTATCGCGGGTCGTTTCCGACGTCCTTCCCCAAGACAAGGAGCGCGTCATCCGCGAGCTGCAAGACGGCGGCGGGCGCGTCGCCATGGTGGGCGACGGCATCAACGACTCTCCCGCGCTCGCACGGGCCGACGTGGGCATCGCCATCGGAACCGGCGCCGATATCGCCAAGGAGGGGGCCGACATCGTGCTCATGCACAGCGACCTGCTCGACGTCGCGCGCGCCATCGAGCTCTCCCGCGCCGTCATCCGCAACATCAAGCAGGACCTCTTCTGGGCGCTCTTCTACAATTCCCTCGGCATCCCGCTAGCCGCCGGCGTCTTCTTCCCCATCCTCGGCTGGCAGCTCTCCCCCATGTTCGGCGCCGCCGCGATGAGCCTCTCCTCGCTCTGCGTCGTCGCAAACGCCCTGCGCCTTCGCGGCTTCCATCCCCGCTCCTAGCGGCTACGCGGCCGGCAGCGCCGCATGGCCGCCTCCCGCACCGTCGACCAACCGGGCGCCCGTCCGCGCCCGCATGTTAGAAAGGACCAACCATGAACTACCGTATCTCCACCGAGGGACTCATGTGCGGACACTGCGACGCATCCGTCGAAACCGAGCTCTTGAAGCTCGCCGGCGTCACCGATGCCGACGCCGACCACGAGACGCAGACGGTTGTCGTCGAGGCAGACCGGGAGCTCTCGCGCGCCGAGCTCGATACCGCCATCAAGGCCGCCGGGGAGAAGTTTCGCATCGTGTCCGTAACGACCGCATAGGAGCCCGTGATGATGGCAGACCGGGAGCGAACGCTCCGCTTGCTCAAGACGGCCCGCGGCCAGATCGACGGCATCATCAAGATGGTCGAGGACGACCGCTATTGCATCGACATCTCGACGCAGCTCATGGCGACCCAATCCCTCTTAGGCCGCGTGAACGCCGACGTTCTCAAGGCGCACCTCGAGCACTGCGTCGCCACGGCAGCCTCCTCGGGCTCCCCGGCAGAACGCGAAGAGAAGCTGCTCGAAGTCGAGCGAATCATCGAAAAGCTCGCCAAGTAGCCGCGCGACCGTCGAAGCGAGGCATCGGGGCGGTCGGCCGCAAGGACCCCCGTGCGATGGAATGGTCGTTTTTCGACTTCTGATTCCACCAGACGTTCATATGGCGTAGCATTGGGTATAGCTGTGACACGAAGCCGCTGTATAAGGAGCCGATAATGCAAGAATTCATGAAAGACCGCTACGGAGTCGACGACCTCACGATCGGCCTCGGCGTCCTCGGCATGCTGCTCGCCCTCATCGGGTCGCTCGCCAAGGTCTCCGTCCTCTCTTGGATCGCCCTCGCCCTCGTCATCGTCGCGCTGCTCCGCGCCTTCTCGAAGAACACGGGCGCCCGCAGGCACGAAAACGAGGTCTACCTCGGGCTCACCGCGAAGATTCCAGCCGTCGGCCCCTTCCTCGCCCCGCTCTCCCAGGGTCAATCCGCTGCCGCCGGGAGCAGGCCAGGAAACGCCGGCAACCCGCAGGGCAACGTTGCATTCAACCGTGCGAAGCGCACCGCTCAACGCATGTGGCGCGAGCGCAAGACCACGCTGTTCTTCCGCTGCAAGACCTGCGGCTCGATCCTATCCGTACCCCGCGGCAAGGGGCGCATCCGCGTCACCTGCCCCAAATGCGGCACCAAGGTCGAAAAGCTGTCGTAACGCAGGCGCGCACGAGCTTGAGGTCGCCGTTCCACCAGCCGCGCGATACACACCCCCAGCCGCCGGTCCCCAGGGCCGGCGGCTATTTTATTTGGGTGCGATCCGGCCGTCCCCCGCTGCCGGCTGAATGCGCAGCGACCCCGCACCCCCTACGCGATGGCGACCTCATCGACGGGTGTACACTGGAAGCAGGTCGCGGTCCGCACCCCCAAGGGACGCCGCCATACATTCACGACGAATCGAAAGCCCAGGTTACCCCATGTCAGCCACAACCACAGCCCACGCCTTTACCAACGCGACGCTCCTCGATGGAACAAAGGACATGGCCCCCGCCCCCGGCTCGACCGTCATCGTCGAACGAGGGGTCATCACCGCGGTCGGACCCGCGGACGCCATCCACGTCCCCGCGGAAGCGCGCGTCATCGACGTCCAGGGCGACTACCTCATGCCCGGCCTCATCAACATGCACGTTCATTTCTGCGGCTCGGGCAAGCCGGTTTCCGCTGGCGACGCGGGCTCGCTGATGAGGAAGCTCGACAACCCCCTGGGGCGCGCCATCGTGCGGCGCATCCTGAAAAACAGCGCTCGAACCCAGCTCGCCAGCGGCGTCACAACGGTACGCGGAGCAGGCGACCCCTTGATGTGCGACCTGGCGATCCGCGACGACATCAACGCCAGACGGTACATCGGCCCGCGCATCGTCGCCCCGGGTACGGGCATCACCGTCCCCGGCGGCCACGGAGCCGGCCTCTTCGCCCGCATCGCCACGACTCCGCGGGACGCCGCGGACCAGGTGCTCGACCTCGTCGAACGCGGCGCGGACGTTATCAAGCTCTTCATCACCGGCGGCGTCTTCGATGCAACCGAAGCCGGCGAACCCGGCGTGCTGCGCATGCCGCTCGACGTTGCCCGCTCCGCATGCGAGGCGGCGCATCGGCACGACCTGCCCGTCATGGCGCACGTCGAGAGCACCGAGGGGGTCCGGGTCGCCCTTGAAGCCGGTGTGGACACCATCGAGCACGGCGCTCCCATGACCCCTGACATCATCGAGCTCTATCGCGCGAGCGCCGCACAGCTTCCCGGGCGCCCCGCGTCGGTAACCTGCACGATCTCCCCCGCGCTGCCCTTTGTCATGCTCGACCCCGAGAAGACCCATTCCACGGATATCCAGAAGGTCAACGGCGACATCGTATGCGCCGGCATCATCGAGAGCGCTCGCCAGGCACTTGCCGAGCACATCCCCGTCGGCCTGGGAACAGATTCGAGCTGCCCCTACGTCACGCACTATGACATGTGGCGCGAGATCGCCTATTTCGCCAAATTCACCGGCGTCACCAACGCGTTCGCGCTCCACACCGCAACGCTGGGCAACGCTCGCCTGCTGGGCCTCGGCGAGGTCACCGGCTCCATCGAGGCGGGAAAGGAAGCCGACATCATCACCGTGAAACGTAACCCCTTGGACGACCTCTCCGCGCTTCGTGAAATCACCCACGTCATGGCCCGCGGCGTGCTCGCCGACCGCCTCCGCGTCAAGCGCATAGGCGAACTCGACGCCGAGCTCGACTGGATCATGTCGCGACCCGCGGGCGACGTACCGCGGGAACCGCGTGCCTAGTGGAAACGGGCGGTCGGACGCCTCACTCCTTGCGTGGCGCGTCGTCGCACGATAGACGCCGCCGTATCTCCTCGACCTGCTTGACCGTATCCACCTCGCGTAGGCGAACCGTATCCCGATACCGCCCGTCAACCGAGAACAGGTCGAAGACCAACCTCACGAAGAACCCCGCGCCGCCGAGATAGGGCCGCTCTTCCCGGTCTTCTGGATGAAACTCACCGGGGCCGTCATCGGAGGCGTCCTCGGAGCGCGCCACATCATACAGGTGCACTTGCCCCACCGTCTGCCACATGCGGTCGACCCGCGCGATGCGCATCGCGATAACGCCCTCCCTCCAGCTTGCGATCGCGCATAGGTGCGGGTCGAACACCGTATACCGAATACCCGTGCGTATATCGCAGAGCTTCGCGATACCGTGGTCGGGGTCCTTATCAAGAATCGCAAAGCGCGAGAAGAATTGGGTCTGCTCGACTTCATGCAAGCGAGCGAGCATCTCCGGCGACGCCCCCGTCGGAGGATCAGCGAGATACAGCTGCAGCGGGGTGTCCCCGTCGAGCATCTTGCACTCATACAGCAACCATTCTGTAAAGCACATGTTGTATTCGGCAAGCATCATCTCGTCGATGGCGTCTTCATAAAGAAACGCGGGATCGACCAAAGCCGTGAACAGATCGCCCGTCCATCCGAGCAAGCGCCCCTTTCGCATCATCCAGTAGGCAGCCATCTGGTCGACATCGTCCTTTGCAATGTGAAACGCATCCATACGCCCTCCTCGCGCTCGTGCGACTCCGTACGGACAGGCTACGGTATCGATACGTTGCCGCCCGCTCGCAGCCGAAAAGAGCGGGCGGGGGCCTTACCGGATTCGAACGGGCTTTCAACGGGCATGTATGCAGAACTGGCCCCGGGAGACGACCGCAACCCCGGACGCTCAGATGCGGGCATATGGCCGGACATAAAAAACGCCTGCCCCGAAGGGCAGGCGCCGATGCGATCATACATGCGCGATGAGGTTACTCCTCGACCGCCTCGAACTCGTCGGGGCCGACGCCGCACACGGGGCAGACGTAATCCTCGGGCAGCTCGGGGGTGTCGACCTCGACCTCATAGCCGCAGACAACGCACACAAACTTGTAGGTCTTCTCGTCGCTCATAGCGAACCATCCTTTCACAGGCAATCAAACGAACGTTAGTAGAAGTATATCCATCAAAAGCCTAAGCAATCCCTGATTTCGAAACTCCTTCGGCAACCGTTATTGTTACATGATTGGCAACGTTTAATCAATAGTTTCATAAAGGACACTACGAATGAGGCCGCACCGTCGCTAGGCTTGGTAGGACGACGCCTTCGGGGGCGTCTTGCCCTTCAGCGTGCTGTGGTAGTAGCTATACGTCAACGGAGCCTCGTCGGAGAGGCGCTGCGCCTCGACCACGTCGCCGATGAACAGGTAATGGGTGCCCACGTCGACGGTGTCGACAAGCCTGCAAGCGAACTCGGCGCATGCATGCTCGGGCGAATAGGGATCGCCGGTCGCAGACTGCGCTACCTCGTATTTCTCAAACTTGTCGTACGTATCGCTCGACCTGAATCCGAAATTGCCGATATAGGGCATATCGGCGGTCTGGTCGATGGCGGTCACCGTGAAGGTCCCGGCAGCCTGGATGACGCGGGCGGTGCAGTTATCCTTGTGCACCGCCACCATGAGGCGCGGCGGCTCGGCGGTCACCTGCGTGGCGGTGTTGACGACGCAGCCCGCGCGGTCGACATCGGATGCGGATGACACGACGTACAAGCCGTAGCTCATTGAAAAGAACGCGGTAAGATCCATGGATAGACTCCTCTCGAACGTTTCCCCGAACGGGACCGGCCCGAAGATGCGGGTCGACGCCATCGTAGCGCCGCGCGCCGGGCACGCCGCGATGTCCTCGGCGAACCGCCGGGCATCCCCTCGCTAGCGGCTGCGCGCCTTCAGCGCGCGGTCGATCTCGCGCTGCATATCGCGCTTGGCCATGTCCTCGCGCTTGTCGTACAGCTTCTTGCCCCTGCCCAGGCCAAGCAGCAGCTTCACGCGGCCGCTATCATCGAAATACAGCTCCAGGGGCACCAGGGCGTAACCCCTGTTGCGCAGCTTTCCGTCGAGATAGTCGATCTGCTTGCGGTGCAGCAGCAGCTTGCGACGGCGATCGGGATCGCGGTTGAAGATCGTCCCATGCGAATACGGGTGGATGTGGACGCCGATCAACCAGCATTCGCCGCCTCGGATGAGCGCGAACGTATCGGTGATCTGGCAAGCCCGCTCGCGCAGGCTGCGCACCTCGGTGCCCGAGAGCACCAAGCCGCATTCGAAGGTCTCGTCGATGAAGTACTCATGGTGCGCGGAGCGGTTCTTCGCTATGAGCTTGCGCTTCTTCTCGCTCGGCATCGCCTATTCTCCGTTCTCGATAGCGGGCTCGTCGGCACACCGGCCCTCTGCGCGCTCCTCGGCGAGCTCGGCATCGGACTCGCGGATCAGCTTCACGAGCGCGCGGCACGCCTCCTCGCCGATCAGGTTGTTCGCGCGTACCGTGAACTCGGTGGCCTGTTGGGAGTCGCCCTCGCGCGCCGCATCGGTGGCGCACATGAGCAGGCACACGGCGACCTCGGCGCTCGGGGCGGTGGGAATGCCCTCGAGCGACAGCTCGCCCATCACATGCTCATCGCTCTCCTCCATCGCCTCGGGATGCTCGCCCATGATGCGGTCCTGCAACCTGACCACGCGCTGATCGGTCGCCGCGAGGCGCACGGCAAGGCGCGTGCACCCCGCGGCGGCGCTCGGCTTCTCCTCATCCAGGAAGAACTGGCCGAGGTTCGCATAGGCGCGTGCGGCCGAACGCCCGTCGGAGGCGCGCTCGATTACCGAATAGCTCAGCGACGCCCATTCCTGGCGGTCCTCCAGGGCCCTGAAGATCTCCGCCAAGTCGAGCCGGTAGTTGCAGTTCATCGGATTCCAGCGCACGGCCTGCATGAGCGCGTCGCGCGCATCGAGCCACTGCTGCTGGCGAATATGGGCGAAGGCGAGCGCCGCGTACAGCCGATCGACCGGGGCGGGTACCTGGAGCAGTTCGCGCGGGTCGCGCTCGACACGTCGATACGCCAAGCGCTCGAAGGCGTCGTTGAAGCTGAACCACTGCGTCTTGTCATCCGCCACGCACTCGGTTTTCGCATAGTCTTCGACCAGCTCGGCCAAACGCTGGAGCAACGGCAGCGCCGTCGCCAGGTCGCCGGCGGCAAGATAGCTCTCGGCGTATTCGACATCATGGGCGTCAATTGGAAATTCCATGGGATCCTCCTCGTTGCAATGAGCATAAGTGTAGCGCAGCGCGCCCCTTGACGCGAACAAGCGCGGCCGGGGCGCCTACCCGCCGCGAGGGCCGACGACGTCGCACCGGCCTTCACGGCGCCGCAGGTCGACGACGCCTATACCGCCGAGGGCAGGTCCGTCAATTCGAAATCAAGATGTCCGCGCAAGACGTCGACGGAGGAGACCGTGACCGCGACGCGGCGGCCGAGCGAGATGACCGTTCCCGTCGCCGCACCGGTCAGCGTAAGCGACCGCTCGTCGAACTCCCACCATTCGCCTCCCAGCCCCTTCAAGCGCACCAATCCCTCGGCACCCGTCTCATCAAGACGGACGTACACGCCCATCTGGTCGATCCAGGATATGACGCCCGATGCGCGCTCCCCGATGCGCGGCCCGTAGTACTGCGCCACCTTGATCTTCTGGGTCGCATGGGCCGCCGCATCGGCGATGCGCTCGCGCTCGCTCGCGTGGCGGCAGAGCTGCGGAGCGATCGCGTCCAGCGCTTCGGCGCCCGCGCCCGCGAGCACGCGCCGTCGCTCGGAAAGCCCTGTCTTTCCGAGGCGCTCGCGCGCCAGCGACATCTTGAGCGCGCGATGCATCAGCAGGTCGGGATAGCGCCTGATCGGGCTGGTGAAATGGCAGTACGCCGGAGCCCCGAGGGCATAATGCCCCTCGTTATGCGGCTTGTAGAGCGCCCGTTGCATCGCCCGCAGCAGCAAGGCGTTCGCAAGCGACTCGTACGGCGTCGCATGGACGGCATCGAGCGCGGCGGCGATCGCATGGGGGTCGCCGGATTCCAGGGCGAGCGCATCGCTGCCGTCCAGAGCGCCGATTTCGACGAGCACGCGCGCCGGGGCGACGAGGTTGTCCTCCATCGGCCGCTCGTGCACGCGAAACGCCGCGACGACGCCCTCGTCGGCAAGACGCTCCGCCACGCACTCGTTCGCCAGGAGCATGGCCTCCTCCACCAACCCGGTCGCGCGCGTACGGGAGCGGTTCACGATGCGAACGGGAAGACCCGCATCATCGAGCAGCGCATGGACCTCTACCGTCTCGAAATCGATCGAGCCCCGTGCGCGGCGAAGCTCCCGGCGCGCCTCCGCGAGCTCGGCGGCGCGCTGCAGAAACGCCCTCGCGTCGACCCCGCATGCAGCCGCCGCCTCGAGTGCCACCCGGGCACGCGAGGCCGCCGCGTCGTCCTCGATACGGTCCTCGCCGGCCCCGTCGCGCGCACCCGATGCCAGCAGCACGTCCGCCGCCGCGTAGTCGAGCCGTACGCGGGACCTGATGACGCTCGGGAAGCACTCGTAGGAGCGCACGCGCCCGCGGTCATCGAGCACGATGTCGACGGTGAAGGCGAGGCGGTCTTCATCGGGCACCAGCGAGCACAGGTCGCACGAGAGGCGCTCCGGCAACATGGGCAGCACGCGATCCGCAAGGTAAACCGACGTCGAGCGGCGGCGCGCCTCGAGATCGATCGACGACCCCCACGTAACGTAATGAGAGACGTCGGCGATATGGACGCCCAGCCGCCAGCCCCCGTCGTCCGCCGGCTCGATGGAGATAGCGTCATCGAAATCCCGTGCGTCGACGGGATCGATCGTCAAAACGAAGCGATCGCGGATATCGCGCCTCAACGGGTCCCGAAGAGCGCCGTCGACGTCAAGCGCGAGCGCATCCGCTTCCTCGAGCGCCCGCGGCGCATAGCCGTCCTCGAGGTCGTAGCGAGCCATGACGCACGCGATGCCCAGGTCGGGGGCGTTCGCATCGCCGATGAGCCGCTGGATGGTGACGATGCCCGATTCGACGCGCGTGGGATACACCTCGATGCGCGCCGACACGATATCGCCCGGCTCCACCCCGAGGCGCGCCGGGGAATCATCCGTGGGAAGCACGAAGAAATCCTGCTTGATACGGCTGTCGAGCGGCCGCACCACCCCGAGCGGGCTCATGATGTCGTAGGTCCCCACGATCGTGGTGCATGCGCGCTCGATAACGTGCTCGACCACGGCGCGACGCTCGCCCCGCGGCCCGCGCCCGATGCTGGCGTACACGCGGTCGCCATGCATGGCATCGCGCAAACCGCGACCCGTCAGCTTGTACGTTCCCTCCGCCGTATCGACGTATCCCGCATGCTGCGCGACGCGTACGGTTCCCACCAGACCGGAGGAGCGCCGGGCGCGCGCCGGTCCCTTGCGATGTGCCTTTCGAGCTCGACCCATACATTCCCTTCACGTAAAAACGGCGCCCGAAACGGACGCCATGACCATTTTCATCCTTGTACCCGTAAAAGCCGCCACGGCCCGGCGCGAACCCGATAAACATCGAATCGCCCACCGCCCGCACCGGCCCGCACGGCCGAACCTGCGATGCAAAAACCGGCGGCCGCCCTTCGACAGCCGCCGGCATTCCAAGCAAGGCGTATGAACGCGCGCCGCTAGACGCGCAGATAGCGACGCATCGCGATCGCGGAGCCGAAGAGGCCGATCACCACGCCGACGAGAATGAGCGCTCCATAGGTGGCCAGGTAGACGTTGAGCGGAATCTCGATGGCCATCCAAGACAACCCGTTCTGCACCATGGGCATCAGCAGATTGCGCACAAGTTCGAGGCAGCCGATGGCGAGCAGGGAGCCGAGCAGCGCCTGGACGACGCCCTCGGTCACGAACGGCCCGCGGATGAAGCCGTTCGAGGCGCCCACCAGGCGCATGATCGCGATCTCGCGACGACGGGCGGTGATGGACAGGCGAATCGTGTTGTTGATGAAGATGAACGAGACGAACGTGAGCAGGGCGACCAGAACGACGGCGGCGAGGCGGATGTAGTCGATCATCTGGAACATGCGACCGACCTCCTCCTGCCCGTAGAGCACGGAGGCGTCGACATCGGCTTCCACATCGTCGACGCTCGGATCGTCGTCGTCGACTATCTGGCGGAAGTCCTCGTCCTCCTTGATCTTATCGGCCATGCCTTCGACCTGAGAGGGCTCGTTCATCTCGATGACGAACGAACGCGGCAGCGGATTCTCGCCATCGAGCGCGCTGATGGTCGCATCGGCCTTGCTGGAACTCTCGCGGTAGCTCTCCAGCGCGTCCTCCTTCGACTTGAAGGTGACGTTCTTGACGTTGTCCCAGCCCTCAATCTTCTCCTGGAAGGCCTCGACCTCGTCGTCGGGTGCGTCGTCGGAGATGAACGCGGTGATGGTGACCTGCTGCTCCACATCGCCGATGACGGCGTTGATCATAGCGGAGCCCACGATGAACAGGCCGATGATGAACAGGGACAGGAAGATGGTGATGACGGCGCCGAGGGACGTGGTCCAGTTGCGCACGAAATGCCTTCCCGCCTCCTGCAGGGAGTAACCCAGATTAGAAGGAGCCATAGTTGCCGTAGCCTCCCCTCTCCTGATCGCGGATGACGCGGCCGCCCTCGAGGGCGATGACGCGACGGTGCATGGAATCGACCATCTCGCGGTCATGCGTCGCCACGATCACGGTCGTACCGGTGCGGTTGATGCGCTCGAGCAGCTTCATGATGCCGAGCGAGATCGCGGGGTCGAGGTTGCCCGTGGGCTCGTCGCAGATGAGCAGCGGCGGGCGATTCACCATGGCGCGCGCGACGGAGACGCGCTGCTGCTCGCCACCGGAGAGCTGATCGGGCAGCGAGTCCATCTGCTCGGCGAGGCCGACGAGGCGCAGCACCTCGGGCACCTGGGCGCGGATGACGCCGCGCGGCTTGCCGATGCACTGGAGCGCGAACGCCACGTTCTCGTAGGCCGTCTTGTTCGGCAGGAGCTTGTAGTCCTGGAAGACCGCGCCGATCTGGCGGCGGAGCAAGGGGACCTTGCGGTTCTTGATGGTCATGAGGTCATGACCGGCGACCAGCACGCGGCCCGATGTGGGCTTCACGTTGCGCAGCAGCGTGTTGAGCAGGGTCGTCTTGCCCGAACCGGAATGACCGACCAGGAACACGAACTCGCCCGGGTAGATCTCGATGTTGACATCGTCCAGCGCGGGCTTGTTGGGCTGCGCCGGGTAGATCTTGGTGAGGTGCTCGGTCAGGATGACCGGTTCGACGCCCGCCTGGCGCGCGGCCTTCTTGCGCTGGTCGGCGCGATCGAGATCAGCCGGGGAGAACACCGAGGTGAAATCGGGATTCTGCAGGGCGGCGTCGACGTCGCGGACCTGGCGCGCCTCATCGGCATCGGTCGATGCGCCGGCGGGGCCCGCGGACGTCATGAAGACGTTGGGCACGCTGGCCGCAGACGGGGTTGCCGGAGCCGTGGGATCCGGGATGGATGCCAGCGACGGGATGTTCGAAGATGCGGGCGCATCGACGGGAGACGGCACATTGAATGCGGCGGCCGGAGACGGGGTCGCGGCGCCGTCGGACGCCGGGGCGTCGCCGGAAGCGGCGTCGCGCGCGGGCGCGGCATGGCGCGGTGCGGAATCGGCCTGGGAGAACAGATCTTCTTGCAGCGGCAGCGGCTGCTCTTGGTTATCCGGTTGCGCGACGGCGCCGGCGGGAGCCGCGGCGGCCTCGGGCGTCGGCGGCGTGAACGCGGACTGCTCGTCCCCGGATGTACGGAAGTGGTTACCCACTAGAGCTCCTTCGTGTCGTACGTTTCAACTACATGAGCGCGACTATTTTACCAATACCTGTCCATGCGCACAGAAGCGACACGGGAATTGCAGGGAGCGAACACGGTGCATGCCGGGGCGCTGCCAAGCAAAACGGCCGCTCGAGCCCTCAGGCCCGAGCGGCCGCTCGGCAGCGAATCGTATCGAACGGGGCGCTAGGCGAGCAGCTCGCGCACGCGTGCCGCGATGCCCTCGGCGTCCAGGCCGTAGTGGGCCAGGAGCTCGGCGGCCGAGCCGGACTGGCCGAAGCCGGTCATACCCAGACGGCTCACGCGGCAGGGCTGCTTCTCGGCGAGCAGCTCGGCGACCGCGGATCCCATACCGCCGTAGATGCTGTGCTCCTCGACGGTAAGCACCAGGCCGGTCTTGGCGGCAGAGGCGAGGATGGTCTCTTCATCGAGGGGCTTCACGCTCATGATGTCAACGACCTCGGCGGAGACGCCCCCCTCGGCCAGCAGCTCGGCGGCCTTCAGGGCATGGGCGAGCTCGACGCCGCACGCCATGATCGAGATGTCGGAACCCTCGCGCACGACCTTCGCGAACGCCTCGGAGTCGATGGTGAAGTCCTCGCCGTACACCTCGGGCAGCGCCTCGCGGCCCATGCGCACGTAGAAGGGACCGGGCGTCTTCGCGGCAAGGCGGATGGCGGCGCGGGCGGCGTTGTAGTCGGCGGGCACGAGCACGCGCATATGCGGAAGGACGCGCATGAGGGAGATGTCCTCGAGCGCCTGGTGGGTCTCCCCGTCCGGGCCGACCGTGATGCCCGCATGCGTCGGGCAGATCTTCACATCGAGATCGGAGATGCAGACGGTGTTGCGGATCTGCTCCCAGCAGCGGCCCGTGCCGAATACCGCGAAGGAGCCGGTGAACACGGTGCGGCCGGTGAGCGCCAGGCCGGAAGCGACGCCGATCATGTTCTGCTCGGCGATGCCGACCTCGACGAAGCGATCGGGATGCTGGGCCGCGACCTTGCCCGTGGTGGTGGAGCCGGCGAGATCCGCCTCGACCGCCATGATGTCGACGCCCTCGTCGATGAGTTCGAGCAGCGTGGGTCCGAATGCCGCGCGAGTAGCTTTTGCCATGGGAACCTCTACGCCTCCTTCACGGTCGCTGCGAGCTGCGCGCCGACCGCATCGATCTCTGCCAGTGCCTGGGCCGCCTGCTCGGCGCTCGGCGCGTTGCCGTGCCAGCCGGCGTTGTCCTCCATAAAGGAGACGCCCTTGCCCTTGATGGTCTTGAAGATGACGGCGACCGGGGCGGTGTCGCAGGCAACCGCCTCGGCAAGCGCCGCGCGGATCGCCGTGACGTCGTGGCCGTCGCAGCAGATGACATGCCAGCCGAACGCATGGAACTTCTCATCGAGCGGGTCGAGGCTGCACACATCGCTCACATGGCCGTCGATCTGCAGGTTGTTTTTATCGACCAGGACGACGAGGTTGCCGAGCTTGCGATGGGCCGCGAACATCGCAGCCTCCCAGTTCTGCCCCTCCTGCAGCTCGCCGTCGCCGGTGAGGGCGAAGACGCGGCGCGGCTGCTCGCCGGCGGCCTTGGCGTCGAGCGCCAGGCCGAGCGCCATGCCGGCCGCGATGGAAAGGCCCTGGCCCAGCGACCCGGTGCCCACCTCGACGCCGGGACACAGGTTGCAATCCGGATGACCCTGCAGGCGGCTGCCCAGCTTGCGCAGGGAAAGCAGCTCTTCGCGGGGCAGGTACCCCATCTGGCTGAGCACCGCGTACAGCGCGGGAGCGACATGTCCCTTCGAGAGCACGAACCGATCGCGCTCGGGCGAGCGCGGGTCCTGCGGATCCCAAGCGAGAACGCCGGAGAAGTAGAGCGTCGCGATGATGTCGGCCGCGGAGAGCGATCCTCCGGGATGGCCGGAACCTGCAGCCTCGAGCATCTCGATGATGTCGTGGCGCATGCGATTGGCGATGCGCTCGATTTCGCCGTCGGTGCGCACGGACGCGTTCCTAAGCGTTTCTGTTGACATGCCTTTCCCTTCATGTACGGGAGCGAGTATCACGGTTCACACTATAACAGCCATGCGGCACCAAGGAAAACGGGAACGGAAACACACTTTTTCGACGCTTCCCACACCATCCGCTTGGTTCCGAACGGCCGGCGAACGGCATATCAAGCCGTCTTGCCCACCGAGCCCGAGATCGTCATCGTCTCGTTGCTGGGATTTCCGAAGAGGAACGCGGGCTTGGTGTAATCGCCCGAGAAATCGAAGAAGATCTCCCCGTCCAAACCGAGCACGCCCTCGATATGGGACGCCCCGTCGCCCGCCGAGCTGGTGCCGTCGCCGACGAACGTGTAGACGTAGCCGTCGGATTGGCTGAAGTCACCGCTGCCCTCGGATGCGGGCGAGCTCGACATCGCGCAGGTGAGCACGCCCGAGATGGCCTGGGGGCTGAAACCGGTGCTCGACGCCTTGTATTCCAGCGTGAAGGCTCCCTGCTGGGCATCGAAGCCAACGATCTTGAAGCTCGTCATGCGCGACGCGTCGCCCGAGACGGCGGCATACGAACCCGCGATCGCATCGGCATCGTAGGCGAAGGACGAAGACGTCTCGCCTTCCGCGCGGGTCCATGCGGTGCCGTCGAACGTATAGGTATAGGGGGTCGCGGAGCTCCAGGACCCGAACCACAGGCTGCTCGTAGAGGAGGACGTGAATGTGCACGTCTGGGTCGCCTCGTCGAACGCGGGCGCGAAGGCGTCGCCGAATTCGGGGTCGACCGTCACGCCGGCTATGGCGCGCGTGGTCGCCGTGGAGGACAGCAGGGCGCCGGTCCACTCGCCGTCGGGGCTCTCGGCGTGCTCGACCCCCTCGAACGAGGGGAATCGATCAAGTTGCGAGGAATGGACGAAGCTCAGCGTCACCGCGCAGTCGCTCGAGAACGACTCGTTGGCCAGCTTCGCGGTCGCCTCGACGGTGACCGACCCGTCCTCGGCGCGCTCGGCGCTCTCGATGCGCACGTCGGACAGCGCATACGGAGACGCGGCGACGTAATCGTTCGCGGCGAAGCCCGCCATGAACTCGGCATTCCCCTCGAGGACCGCGGTCACCGCGGCGTCGTCCACCTCGGCGGTCATCGACGCGATGTATCCCGGTCCGTCGAAATAGAAGAAAGCGCCCGCAGCCGCTCCGATGGCGAGGACCGCGATCCCCAGCGCGATCGCGAGACGCGGAATGCGGCGGCGCGGCTTCTTCTCTTCGGGAGCGGCGGCGGCGCGGGCGTCCACGGGCTGGGGGATCTCCTGGGTCCAGCCATCGCGCCCGCCCCTCGTGTACGCGGCGGTCGCGGTCGGAAGGACCTGCGTGAGCGAACCCACGGCCATATCGTATTCGGCGATGTCCATCAATGCGATAGCGACCAGCTCGCAGGCGTCGGCGTAGACGCGCGTGGCGGTTCCCGCCAAACTGCGGGGTCGATCCGGATCGGAGCCCGGCTGCACGCCTCCGGCGTCACCCGAATCGAGGGCGGCGGAGGATGCCGGCTTTTGCGCGAAATGCACGCCCGCGCCGACTACGCGCCGGCGGTCGGCGAGCACCGTGGTCGTCGCCCCCTGGGGAACGTCTCGCTGCACCGCGGCGTGCGCAAGGGAGGGCTCGATGGCATCGAGACCGTCATGGTCGTCGCGACGTTCATCATTCATGAGTACTCCATTCCCTCGCAGTCGGTCCTATTCTCCCGCTTTTTTAAATCCGTATCCAATTGCCTCGTTCACATCGGTTATCACCAAGATCGCATCCGGATCGTGCTCGTACACGATGGTCTTGATGATGGAGATCTCGCGCTTGCTGAATACGAAGAACAGCACGGGGCGGTCCTTGCCGGTCCACGACCCCTGTGCCATCAGGCGCGTGCAGCCGCGGTCCATCTCATGTAGGATATCGTGCTCGATATCGGGGAAGCTATCGGAGATGATGAACGCGGCGCGCTGGCTGTTGCCGCCGTCGACCACCATATCGACCACGTATCCCATGACGACCATGGCGAGCGCGGCGTAGAGGGCGTTCGTGATCGAGAACACCGGGGCGGACGCCGCGCAGACCGCGACGTCGATGGCCATCACCGTGCCGCCGACCGGCAGCGAGGACTTACGCGAGATGATCTGGCCGATCGTGTCGGATCCTCCGGTATTCGCACCGCAACGGAAGACGAGCCCGTAGCCCAGCCCGGAGATGATACCGCCCCAGAGGGCCGAAAGCGTGAGGTCGTCATGGCTCAAGGGCACCACGAAGGGCGCGAAGAGGTCGGTGAAGAAGCCGAAGAGCACGAAGCCCGTCACCGTCTGCACCGCGTACTTGAACCCGCCGGCGCGAACGACCACCAAGAGTAGCAGCGCGTTCATCACGATGGTCTGCATACCCACGGGCAGGTCGATGCCGCTGCGCCGACCGAGCTCGGCGACGATGGTCGCCATGCCCGTGAGGCCTCCCGCCGCCAACCCGTTGGGGACCATGAACGCGTCCGTGGCGAACGCGGCGATGGCGCAGCCCAGCATGACGAGCGGAAGGTCGTTTACGAATTGCGATTGGATGATGCGGCGGATGTTGATGCGCTTTGCCATAAACTCCTACGCTTCGATGTCGTCGTCGATCGGTGCGGTCGCCTCGGCCTTGCCGGTGGCCCAACGATGATAGCCGATGACGAAGGCATCGAGATCGCCGTCTTCGAGGACCGCCTCGACGTTGCCTGTTTCGACACCGCTGCGCAGGTCCTTGACCATCTGGTAAGGATACAGCACGTAGCTGCGAATCTGGTTGCCAAATCCTATCGCGTGCTTGGGACCGCGGATCTCATCGAGCGCCTCCTCGCGCTTCTCGAGTTCGAGCTCGTAGAGGCGCGCCTTGAGGATCTGCATGCAGGCCGCCTTGTTCTGGATCTGGCTGCGCTCGTTCTGGCACGTCACGACGATACCCGTCGGCAGATGCGTGATGCGGACCGCGGAGTCCGTGGTGTTGACGCCCTGGCCGCCCGGACCGCTCGCATGGTACACGTCCACGCGGATGTCGTCCGGCGCGATCTCGATATCGATGTCGTCGGGCAGCACGGGAATGACCTCGACGCCGGCGAAGGTGGTCTGGCGGCGCTTCTTGTCGTCCGTGGGCGAGATGCGCACCAGACGGTGCACGCCCGCCTCCGCGCGCAGCATGCCGAACGCATCCTTGCCCTGCACGGTGATGGTCGCGCGATCGATGCCTATGACCTCGGCGGCCGGACAGTCGTTGATGGTGACCTTCCAGCCGCGGCGCGCGCAGTACTTCATGTACATCTTGAACAGCATGAAGGTCCAGTCCTGGGCCTCCAGGCCGCCCTGCCCCGGCTTGATGGTGAGGATCGCGTCGCCATGGTCGAATTCGCCTGTGAACCAGCTCGAGAGCTCCATCTCATCGATGTCGCGTGCAAGCGAGGAGGCCGTCGCGGACGCTTCGGCCAGCAGCTCGGCGGCATCGTCGCCGTCCATCTCGTCGGCGAGCTCGAGGGCCGCGCGCGCGTCGGCCAGGCGCTCATGGGCGCCCTCGACGAGCTGCACGTCATCCTTGCAGCGCGCAAGCTCCTCCATGAGCGAGCGCGCCCTGTCGCCGTCGTCCCAGAAGCCGGGAGCGGCGCTCATCTGCTCCAGCTCGCCTACGCGCGATCGCTTTTCTTCAAGCCGCAGATATGACTCGACCTCGCCGAGACGGTTGCTGAGCTCGTCGAGGTCGATCATGATAGCTGCGGCCGACTCGGTCGCAGCGGCCATTAGTTGTTCCTGCCGTGGCAGTTCTTGAACTTCTTGCCGCTGCCGCACGGGCACGGATCGTTGCGGCCCACGTTGGCGTAGGGATCGTTCGCCTCATCCTTGCGATACGTGCGCACACCGGCGCCGGCATGCGCCTCGGGCGCCTGCCCGGCGGCGTTCGCGGCGCTCGCGGCTGCCTGCTGGCGAAGCGTCGACGAACCGGAATCGCCGTCGACCTGCTCGGGACCCGAATAGGTCGCGCCGCGCAGCGCGGGGTCCTCGGGCGCGGGAGCGGGTGCCTGGCGCAGCTCGACGCGCAGAACCGTGCGCAGGTAGTCCTCGTACATGGTGTCGACGAGGATGCGGAACGCGCCGAACGCCTCGGTCTTGTATTCGACCAGCGGATCGCGCTGACCGAAGCCGCGCAGGCCGATGCCCTGCTTGAGGTAGTCCATCTCCTGCAGGTAGTTCATCCAGCGGGTATCGATGACGCGCAGCATGACCTGGGTGTTCAGGTCGCGCATGAGCTCCTCGCCCAGGCGCTCGGCCTTCGCGTCGTAGATGCTGCGAACGTAGGCGAGCACCTCGTCGCACAGGGCGTCGTAGGGCTTGTCCTCGAACGCGGGCGCATCGAGATGGCCGGTGAGCTCCACGAGCCACTTGTGCAGGCCCTCGAGGTCGCGCGCCTCGGCGCTGCGGGCGTCAGCGGGGCAGAACTCGGCGACGCAGCGGCGAACGGTGTCGCCGATGACCTCGTCGACGTGCTCGGAAAGGTCCTTGCCATCGAGGATCTTGTTGCGCTCGGCATAGATGACCTGGCGCTGCTTGTTCATGACGTCGTCGTACTCGAGGACGTTCTTACGCATGGAGAAGTTGATGTTCTCGACCTTGCGCTGGGCGCCCTCGACGGCCTTGGAGATGATCTTGTGCTGCATGGGCATGTCGTCGCCCATCTCCGCGCTCACCATCATGTTGGAGATCTTGTCCATGCGCTCGCCGCCGAACAGGCGCATGAGGTCGTCCTCGAGCGACAGGTAGAACTGGGTCTCGCCTGGGTCGCCCTGACGGCCGGCGCGGCCGCGCAGCTGGTTGTCGATACGACGGGACTCATGGCGCTCGGTGCCGATCACCGTGAGGCCGCCCGCGGCGAGGACCTCGGCTTTCTCGGCGGCGCAGGTCTCCTTGGCCTTAGCCAGCGCCTCGTCGTACGCGGCGTTCACCTGGTCCAGTACCTCGGGCTCGATCTCGATGCCGCGCGATGCCAGCGCCTCGACGGACTTGCGCGCAAGCTCGCCCTCGGCGAACACGCGCTCGACGAGAGCGGGGTCGATGCCGAAATCAAGCGATGCGACCTGCTCCTGGGCCATCTCCTCGGCGTTGCCGCCGAGCAAGATGTCCGTACCGCGGCCGGCCATGTTCGTCGCGATGGTGACCGCGCCCGCGCGGCCCGCCTGGGCGACGATATGCGCCTCGCGCTCGTGGAACTTGGCGTTCAGGATCTCGTGCGGGATGCCGCGCTTGTTGAGCAGGCGGGACAGGCGCTCGGAGCTCTCGATGGAGACGGTGCCCACCAGGACCGGCTGGCCCTTGGCGTGGCGCGCCTCGACCTCGTTGGCCACGGCGTTGAACTTCGCATCGATGGTGCGGTAGACCAGGTCCTCGTGGTCCTGGCGCGCGACGGGCTTGTTCGGCGGGACGACCTCGACCGCGAGCTTGTAGATCTCGCGGAACTCGGCGTCCTCGGTAAGGGCCGTACCGGTCATGCCGGAGAGCTTGTCGTAGAGGCGGAAGTAGTTCTGCAGGGTGATGGTGGCGAGCGTCTGGTTCTCCTCGCGGACGAGCACGCCTTCCTTGGCCTCGATCGCCTGGTGCAGGCCCTCGGAGTAGCGACGGCCCTCCATGATGCGGCCGGTGAACTCGTCGACGATCTTGACCTCGCCGTTGGCGACCACGTACTGCTTGTCGCGATGGAACATGTACTGCGCCTTCAGCGCCTGCTGCAGATGGTTGACCAGCTGGCCGGAGAGGTCGGCGTAGATGTCCTCGATGCCCAGGCGCTGCTCGATCTTCTTCAGGCCCTGCTCGGTCGCGGCGATGGTGTGCTTCGCCTCGTCCATCACGTAGTCGCCGGTGGGCTCCTGCGGCTCGGCGGCGGACAGCATGTCGTGCTGGACCTCCTCGCCGCGCTCGAGGCCGCGGACGGCGCGCGCGAACTTCTTGTACGTGTCGGCGGACTTGGTGCCCGCGCCGGAGATGATGAGGGGCGTACGGGCCTCGTCGATCAGGATGGAGTCGACCTCGTCGACGATCGCGTAGGCGTGGCCGCGCTGCACGCGGCGCTCGGCGCGCGTGACCATGTTGTCGCGCAGGTAGTCGAAACCGAACTCGGAGTTGGTTCCGTAGGTGACGTCGGCCTGGTAGGCCGGGCGCTTCTGCTCGAGGGGCATGCCGTTCTGCAGCAGGCCCACGGTCATGCCCAGGAAGCGGTAGATGCGGCCCATCCACTCGGAGTCGCGCTTGGCGAGGTAGTCGTTGACGGTGACCACGTGCACGCCCTTGCCGGCGATGGCGTTGAGGTAGCCGGCGAGCGTGGAGACGAGGGTCTTGCCCTCGCCGGTCTTCATCTCGGCGATATGGCCCTCGTGCAGGGCCATGGCGCCGATGAGCTGGACATCGAAGTGGCGCATGCCGGACACGCGCTTCGAGGCCTCTCGCACGACGGCGAACGCCTCGGGAAGCATCGAGTCGAGCGACTCGCCGTCTCGATAGCGCTTGCGGAAGAGCTCGGTTTGGCCCTGGAGCTCCTCGTCGCTCATCGCGACATAGGTGGGCTCGAGCCCGTTGATCTTGGTAACGAGCTTCTGATAGCGCTTGAGGTCCTTATCGGATCCAAACGAGAGCAGCTTAGAAACGAATCCCATGTGGCTTCCTCTTCATTCATCCCGGTGCGCGAAGGCGAACACGCCCGCGCGCGAAGCGACTCGCACGTCCATCGGCATGCCGCGGCGCCCCCGCACCGAGTTCATCGTACACACTCAGACGACCATAACTTTAGCGTTTTAGCGGGCCTGGCGAACCGTGGTATTTCGTTCACACGTATAAACCATGCCAACCAGTCGACACTTCTGCACCGCAGCCGCTCGCCGATACAATGCGACGCACACCGATACTCCGCTTGCAAGATCGCCGAAGGGAGTGGTCGGCCGCACGCGCCACCCGCGTCGCCAAATAACCGGGGCCCTACGCGCCGCGATGGAGCGAGCGGCCCTCCCGCAGCATGCGAGCGAGCTCCAAGAGAAACCCGATGCCCGCCCCCGTGAGCGCGACGCCGAGACCGGTGTAGAAGAACGCGATGAACCAGCTGGGTACGAGCGAGAAGGCGCGCAGCGAGATACCGACGGTCATCATGACCGCCATGATGATGAACGCCTGACGATCGAAGAAGCGCCAGAAAGGCTGGGGGTCGTCGTATCCGAGGATGCGGTCGACGTGCTTGCCGAGCATCTTCGAGAAGACCTTCGTCCAGAATATCGCGAAGATCGCGACGCTGCCCGCGATGAGCAGGGCGATGAACGGCCAGCTCTGCTCCAGATACGCCAGGACGCCCAGGCGGACGATGTTGAACCCGGCGATGCACCACACGACGCCCGCGATTCCGAGGAGCGCCTCCTTGCCGACCAGTCCGATTTTCATCATATCTCTCCTTCCAGCGGCGCGGATCCCCGCACAGGCATGGCGACTCCCGTCTTGACCTCGGCGCCCCCTCCGGGCAACCCTATCGCGCCTTTTGTTGAACCTAGTTCATCTGAACGCAGTTCATTGTACCCGCATGCTACGCTCCGCCATACTGAAGCGATATGCTCCCCCGTATGCACACAATGCGGCGCGGATGCCGGCTTCTCACGGGAGGCAGCAAACCGCGCGCCTTCGCAGCCGCAGGCCGCGCGCCACCGCAGCCGCAGGCCGCACCAGCCGCCCGCATCGCGCCCCGACCGCCGCTCGACACCGCCCCCGCAAGCCGGGCAGCCCCGCCGAGCAGGGGCTCGGCATAAAACTCGGCATAAAAAATCCCGCACCTACGATGTAGATGCGGGATCTGGGTGCTTGCATTCGGACTCACCGAGATATCAGGCGAATCGATCAAGCGGCTTCGCGGCGAGTGCGCTACTCGGCAGCGGTCTCGGTCTCGACCTCGGCCTCGGCAGCGGGCTCCTCAGCAGGGGCCTCGGCGGCCTTCTTGGCGGCCTCGGCGGCGAACTTCTCAGCACGCTTGGCCTTCTCGGCAGCCTTGGCCTCGCGCTCGGCAGCCTGCTTGGCAGCGAGCTCCTCGGCGGCCTTGGCCTTGGCGGCCTTCTTGGCGGCCTCGCGCTCGAGGGCGGCCTGGGCGGCGCCACCGAACTTGTCGGCGAAGCGCTGGACGCGTCCACCGGTGTCGACGAACTTCTGCTGGCCCGTGTAGAACGGGTGGCACTCGTTGCAGAGCTCGACGAGGATCTCGGACTTGGTCGAGCGGGTGGTGAAGGTGTTGCCGCAGGAGCAGCGCACCGTGCACTCGACGTACTCGGGATGGATACCTTGTTTCATTGGCAGGGCTCCTCTTAAACTCGCGCCCTGGTTACCGACCAGGACTAAGGGGTGCCTTGGTTTCCGACCAAGGCAAAATAGCTTGAATACTTTATCACATTTGCCACGCGGGTCGGCGCGACCACAAAAGCACCATTACAGATACGCCCGCTTCGTCGGATTCCGCGCGCCGAGGGGCGGCGGGGGCGGCATGCATATGAACAACCGTGTAATACTCGCGCAGGCGCCGGGCTGGAGGCGCGAAGCCGCTACAATGGTGAACACTGCATCGCAACGGAGTGCAGCCCAGCCGCGCTCGCCTCTATGAGAAAGGCCTTCCATCATGGCAGAAACCGCTTCCGACCGCATCGTCATCACCGTCCTGGGCAAGAACCGCGCGGGCATCGTCGCCGCCATCTCCAAGATCCTCGGCGAGGCGAACGTCGACATCCGCGACATCACCCAGAGCATCATCGAGGACATCTTCACCATGACCATGCTCGCCGACATGTCCGCCTCCCCGCTCGACTTCACCGGGCTGCAGCAGGCCCTTTCCGCCGCCGGAGACGAGGTCGGCGTCAACGTCACCATCCAGCGCGAGGACGTCTTCAACTTCATGTATCGACTGTAACCCCGCGATGCCCGCGCCGCGGCCGCGCCCGAGGGGGCGCCGTCGGCCGCGGGCACGCGTCCGCTGATCGGAGGAGCTCATGGCCTACACGACGCAGAACATCTTCTACCGCTTCGACGACGCGCTCAGCCGCCTTGTCATCGACTACGAGGCAAGCCGCCAGGTTTCGAACGAGAGCGAGCGCCTGTACCACGGCGCTCCGAGCGAACCCTACGACGAGCTGCTGTTCACCGAGCACAACGTGAAGCGCGGCCTGCGCAACTCCGACGGCTCGGGCGTCGTGGCCGGCCTCACCCGCATCTGCGACGTCCATGGCTACAACCGGGTCGACGGCGTCCTCGTACCGGATGAGGGTAGGCTCACGCTTCGCGGCTACGATATCGAGGACCTCATCACCAACGCGCAGGCCGAAGACCGCTTCGGCTACGAAGAGATCGCGTACCTGCTGCTCACCGGCTCCCTGCCCACCGCGGGCGAGCTCGACGACTTCCAGGCCCGCCTGGGGGCATACCGCCATATCTCCGAGGGCTACGTCGCGCAATTCCCCATCACCACGGTCTCGAGCAGCATCATGAACGTGCTCATGCGCGCCGTCCTGCTCCTGTACGCGTTCGATGCCGAACCCGACAACACCTCCCCCGAGCACGAAATCGACGTCGCCGTCTCCCTGCTCTCGAGGCTGCCGCGCATCGCCGCGATGGCGCACGCCTTCGCGGTCGCGCGCCAGGAGGGCCGGCGCCCGCAGGTCCCGCTTCCCGACGCCACCTTCTCCACCGCCGAGACGATCCTGCAGGTGCTGCGCGGGGAGGGGAACTACACGCACGACGAGGCCATGCTCCTCGACGTCATGCTCATGCTCCACGCCGAGCACGGCGGCGGCAACAACTCCACCTTCGCCTGCCGCGTGCTCTCGAGCTCGGCCACGGATGCGTATTCGGCCTACGCCGCCGCCATCGGATCGCTCAAGGGCCCGCGTCACGGCGGGGCGAACGAGAAGGTCGTCCGCATGCACCAGGATATCCGCGAGCATGTCTCGAACTGGGACAGCGATGACGAGGTCGCCTCCTATCTCGAGAAGCTCCTGCGCCGCGAGGCCTTCGACCGCAGCGGCCTCATCTACGGCATGGGGCACGCGGTCTACACGCTCTCCGACCCCCGCGCCAAGCTCTGCAAGCGCTATGCGCGCAGCCTGGCCGAGGCCAAGGGGCTGGGCGATGAGTTCGCGCTCATCGAGAGCGTCGAGCGCCTGGCACCGGATGTCATGCGCTCCGTGCGCGGCACCAAGAAACCCATCTGCGCCAACATCGACCTGTATACCGGCTTCATCTACACGATGCTGGGAATCCCGCCCACCCTGTTCACGCCCCTGTTCGCCGTCGCCCGCACCGCGGGCTGGTCGGCGCATCGCATGGAGGAGCTCTTCGGCGCGCACCGCATCATCCGACCGGCTTACAACTCCATCATGGACGATATGTCCTACCTCCCCCTGGCCCAGCGTTAGCCGATGCGTCGAAACGTGGCGGGCCCCTGCCGCGGCCACCGCGCGGG